>JBDSHZ010000142.1:0-6798 GCA_039918235.1 Pelobium sp. | reverse complement strand
TGTGAATAAAGTAGAAACAGCCGTTAGGCTACACCATAAACCATCTGGAATTATCATTAAAAACCAGGAATCCAGATCTCAGCTGCAGAATAAAGAAAATGCATTGCGCTTATTAAAATCTCAATTGTATGAGATTGAGATCAGAAAAAAAATGGAGCTGAGCGATGCCATTGAAGGGAATAAGAAGAAGATAGAGTGGGGATCGCAGATTAGAAACTATGTATTGCATCCTTATAAATTAGTAAAAGATTTAAGAACAGACCATGAAACTTCTAATGCTCAAGCAGTTTTAGATGGCGAGTTGGATGAATTTTTAAAATCATACCTCATGGAATTTGGAGGTTCACATTAATAGCAATTGATTTAAAAACCTGAAATATGAAAAAACTGATCGTATTAATTTGTTTTGTAGGAATGGCGTCGCTTTTAAAAGCCCAGGAAATCATGGATTTATATCCTGGAAAAGTCCCTAATTCTAAAATTGCAAAAGATTATATTGAAAAGGCTGATACCGCTGCAAACGGAACTATACGGGTGGGAAAAGTATCAAAACCGCAGTTGATTGCTTATTATCCTGAAAAAGAAATTGCAAACGGTACGGCAGTAATTATTTTTCCAGGAGGAGGATATTCTATCCTATCCATCAATCATGAAGGGTCAATGATTGCTAAAGAATTCAATACCAAAGGCATTACCGCTTTTATTTTAAAATATAGGTTGCCATCGGATGAAATTATGGAAGACAAATCTATTGGTCCGTTGCAAGATGCACAACAAGCGATGAAGGTTGTTAGGGAAAATGCCGCTAAATTTCATATTAAAGCTGATAAAATTGGAATCATTGGTTTTTCTGCCGGAGGTCATTTGGCATCTACTTTAGAAACGCACTTCCAAAAATATTTGATAGTTAATCCAAAAAACACCAGCCTAAGACCTGATTTTGTGATTTTAGGTTATCCTGTAGTCACCATGGGAGAGTTTACACACGGTGGCTCTAAAAATAATTTATTAGGAAAAAACCCTAAAGCAGAACAAATCAAAGAATTCTCTAACGAGTTGCAGGTTACAGCTACCACACCTCCAACTTTTATTTTTCATGCAAATGATGATAAAACCGTTCCGTCAGAAAATAGTTTAGATTTAATTAAAGCTTTAAAACAGGCTGGTGTTCCTTCGGAGTTGCATCTTTACCAAGCCGGCGGACATGGGTTTAGTCTGAATAACAAAACCACCAGTGATGAATGGTTTGAGCGTTTGATGAACTGGTTAAAAGACTATAAATGGATTGAATAAATTAGTCTTTCAAAACATTCAAAAGCTGTGTAAGCTCATTTGCTTTTTCATTTGCTCCAGCATCTTCATAAGAACTGATCAGGTTTCGCAACACACGTGTTAAAATATCAGTATTAGAGCAAGGTTCATAAAAAAACTTCTCAGGCTGAATTTTTAATTGGCGAAGAAATTGATCGATATCTCTTTTGCCAAAAATATAACCTTTGTTAAAAACATTGATGTAGAAAAGAATTCCGTTATCTTCTTCGTTCTTGTCGGTTTCATCGGCGTAAGCCAAAATAAAATGTTGCGGTAAGTTAACTCCGTAAATAGGAATGTCAAGCTTTTGCGCAATGATGGAATAAATGATGGCTAAAGAGATTTGGTTTCCCTTTTTACTTTCCAATACCTGACTGAGGTAGGAGTTATGAGGGTCTTTATGATTGCTTGTATTGCCAGAGAAACCATAAACATTATAGAATATATTATTAATGAGTTTCACCTTTTCAACCGGGCTGGCCTCATACATTAACTGTAGCCAGATGTCTCTTTTGATTGCCTCTAGCTGATTAATAATTTTCTGTTCATTTAAATCAGGATATTGATAGCGGTTGATAATTAAAATACCTCTCAACAAATCAAAAGCCCCACTTTGGTACCAAAGCGCAAGGTCTTCCTTTACATTGATGTATTGAATTTTATGAACTAGATTTTCTATCCTTTCCTGTAAAATGGCATCAAATGATTGTTCCCACGCACTTTCCAGATAAGAGATCACATCATTTCCATAAGTAAGTAGCTTTTCTTCAATATGGCTGAATATTTCCGGATCCGGATCATCCAGTAATTTAATCAGTGATGCTATTTCTTTTTCGTTGATCATTTTAAAAGTATTAAGATTTTAGTATCAAGTATCAAGAACTCATTTTAGTGAATTTTTTTGAATCAGAAGTGTCTTTAATCTTGTGTCTAGTATCTTACATCTAATTAGTATTTTCGCCTCCATGTTTAATTCCACTTTGGTTTTTAATTATTTAAGGCACCTAATAAGTGCCAAAACCCGTCATGGGGTACACTCTCCATTTGTTTACCGTTTGGTTGATAATGTAATTTACGATTTTAAAGATAAGTCCGAATATCAAAAGATAGAAAACTTACGTGAAAAACTAATCAGAGATGACCGTTACATTACCATTACTGATTTGGGTGCTGGTTCTTTGGTAGGCAATCAAAAGCAAAAACAAATTAAGTTTTTAGCTAAAAATGCTTTAAAGCCAAAAAAACTTTCACAATTATTATACCGCTTTGCAAAAGAATTTCAGCCTAGCAATATCATTGAGCTAGGTACTTGTTTAGGAATCACAACTTCCTATTTAGCCACGGCAGTTCCTAATGCAAAAATTATCACCATGGAAGGCTGTCCGCAAACTGCAGGTGTAGCAAAGGCGAATTTTGACCAGCTTTCTTTAAATAAAGTAGACTTAAAAATCGGGAATTTTGATGAGCTTTTACCCAATGTGATTAAAGAAGAAGAACAGCTAGATTTTATTTTCATCGATGGAAACCACAGAAAGGATGCTACTTTAAATTATTTTAATTGGTGTTTGCCCAAAATTCATGAAAAATCGGTTATGATTTTTGATGATATTTATTGGAGTAGTGGGATGAAAGAAGCTTGGAGAGAAATCAAACAGCATCCTCAAGTAAGTGTAACAATTGATTTATTTTGGATTGGTTTGGTATTCTTTAAGAAGGATCAAGTAAAGGAGCATTTCAGAATTAAGTTTTAATTTAAACTGCTCATTAAGTTATATAACTTAAAAATAAGTTGTAAAACTGAATTGTAAGTTATATCTTTGGTTTATGGAAGAATTAACCAAAGCCGAGGAACGTATTATGCAGGTTTTCTGGAAACTAGAGAAAGCCTTTGTAAAAGATGTAATAGAAGAATTAGATGAGGAACCTAAGCCTCCTTACAATACCATCTCCTCCATCGTCAGGATTTTAGAGAAAAAAGGTTACCTGTCTTTTAAGGCTTATGGCAAAACTTACGAATATTTTCCTGCTGTAGATAAAGAGACTTATGGAAAGCTTTCTTTCCAAAAATTCTTTTCCAATTATTTTGATAATTCAGCAACTAACCTTTTATCCTTTATGGTGAAGGAAGAAAAGCTGAACGAAGCAGACCTGGAAGAGATCAAAAAAATCATCAACCAAAATTCTTAAGCTTATGGAATTTTTTTTATACCTCGCTAAAGTAGCTGCCTGTACGGCAATCTTTTATTTCTTTTATCATCTGTTACTTTCTAAACTTACATTCTTCAGCGTTAATAGATGGTATTTAATCGGAACGTTGGTTCTCAGTTTTATCATTCCGCTTTTAAGCGTCACCATAGAAAAAAACGTAGCCATTCCATTAATACAGAAAAACACAGCAATAATAGCGGTAAGCAATTCCAGAAGCACTGCCGTTGATCCTGAATTTCTTGATGATCATCTAGCATCTACAAAAAATCAGGTTTCTTTAAAAACCATTTTAATGGGAATTTATGCGTGTGTTTTTGCTTTTTTATTGATTAGATTTTTAATAGGAATTGTAAGTATTTTATGGAAAAGCAGAAATTTTGAATACAGAGGCAAGCTGAAATACGTTGCTGTTTCATCCGATTGCAGTTTCAAAAACTCTTCTTTTCATCGTTACCTTTTTATTGATGAAAGTTTATCTGATGCGGTGAAAAAACAAGTTATTCTTCATGAAGCGCTTCACATTCAATCTTTTCATTTTATTGATAAACTTTTAGTGGGCTTAGGCACTGCAATGCTTTGGTTTAACCCATTTTCTTATGCTTATTTACATGCAATTGATGCCAATCATGAATTTGAGGTTGACGCAAAAAGCATATTGAATTTTGACAAAAAATCTTATGCTAGTTTAATTCTTACGTTGGCACAATCTTCCAATAATTTATTAATGAACCATTTCAGTAGGCTTCCTTTAAAAAGAAGGATGGCAATGCTGTTTAAAAACCCAACAAATCGCATGAAAAAATTAATTTATGTTTCGGTATTACCATTAATTGGCATCTGCTGTGTAGCTTTTATTAAGCAAAAGGAAGTAATGGTTTATGTGAAATCTTCTGTTTCACCTTTAGAAGGTCAGGCTGTTCAAAAATCTGAAATGGTTGTAGATCAAACAATCTTTGAGTCTGGGAAATCGGGAATTGTAAAAGAGTCAAGTATTCCAGATAGTATTTATGAAAGGGAATTGATGACCTATGTGGAGGTTAACCAATCTTCAAGAATTAGTCCTGTTAATTTTGTTATTCAGAAACCTGTGATTAGAAAACAAAGAGTTTTAGTAATTGACCCAGGGCATGGCGGGAAAGACGGAGCATCAAAAAGCATTACTGGTGTGCCTGAAAAAGAAATGACGCTTAAAGCCGCATTAATTCTTAAAGAAGAAGCAGAAAAAAGAGGCATCAAGGTAATCATGACAAGGGAGACCGATGAATTTGTAGAACTTTATAAAAGACGAGATATAGGAAATCTGGGAGATGCATTCATTTCGTTACATTTCAATCAAATGTCTATGAAAAGGAATAAACCTGATCCAAACAGCTTTAGAGGAATAGAGGTCTTCGTTTGTTCGGAAATTAGAGCAACCAAGAAAACAAAAGATTCACAAATCTTTGGATCAAATATTTTAAATGCCTTAAAAAACATCAATGGGATACAAGTCAGAGATTCTATAAAGCAGCAAGGAATGACGGTTTTAACAAATGAAGTAGTACCATCCGTTGCAATAGAATTAGGAAATATAAGCTTTCAAGAAAGTTTCGATTTTGTAAGTGATGAAAATAATCTTAGAAAAATCTGCAACCTGATACTAGATGGTTATGACAAGCCAGGATGCTAATTCACAAAAAAGAGAAACTCAATTGGGTTTTTCTTTTTTTTTCGAACAAATCCAAATATTTTCAAACATATAAAGTTTTACTTTTCTATATATTTCAGTTCATGTTTCTTTTGAGAGAGCACTTGATTAAAGTTAACCTGTGCACAAATTTAACCATGGTGCAACTGTAGTCATAAAATATTTTTTTAAAATGCCTCCCCCAAAGAAAGGTAAAAACCTGAAATCCTTTTTTCTCCGGTAGGTTTATCCCCTAAAGCATAATCAATTCTTAAAGCTAATCCTTTCTCTAGATCAAAAAATATTCTAGCACCTAGCCCATAAGTAGGTTTAAAACTGTTGCCGTCAAAATCCCCGTTTTTATAAACTTTTCCAGCCCCACCAAAAGCGACTAATCCAAATCTTGGTATTGGCCTAAATCTTAGCTCTGCCTGTGAAGTAATCAAGTTCTCGTCACGGTAACGCCCAGTATAATAAGCCCGCATAAACTGGTCATTGCCTAATTGCCTAAGCGTATAAAATGGTATAGGATCACTGCTATTTAAAGATTCAAATGTTGCATTCAATCCAAGGTTTAGTTTTCCATTTAGTTTATAGAAGTTTCTAACATCAGCGGTAAAGCGTGTTCCTTTGTAATTTGGGCTCCCAAAAAAGTTGGGAGCTACTCCAAATTGTCCCTTAAAATACAGACCTTTAGAAGTGTAACTGATATTGTCTCTTGAATCATAAACAGAAGTAGCTTTAAAAAACAAAAATTCACCTCCATTTTTATCTACTAAAGTGGGATCGGTGGTGTAAATCCCGCCAATTTTTTTGTCTTCATACACCAAATTTTCATATTCAACACCTCCGCCCAAATAAAGCCGATTGGCTATCTTCCTCTCTAATTCAGCATTTAATCTCAATCTTTTCAGGTTTAATCGGTCTTGATTTATTAAAGGAGCAATATTCCCAGTACCGTAAAAATTAAAGGGTTGGTCGTAATATTTAGTCTCAATTAAATAATGATAGTCATTTTGCTTTGCCCAAACATCAGCTTTGAAACTAAGCTGCAATTGTTTTTTGGTACTAAAAGCCAGCACACCATAAATCTGTGAGGCCTTAGTTTTTTTATTTTCAAAATCGGTATAGAAAGAATAAATACCAGCAGCGCCAAACTGCAAACCAGCTTCTTGCGAAAAGCCAATGATGGGTACAGGCAAAAAACTGTTATGTCTGGTGGTATCATCGGAGAATAATTTCTCAATTATTTTTTTTTGTGCTACTACCTGAAACGGCACCGCAAGTATCAATAGGCAATAAATAATTTTTTTCATTTAATCTTTTTCGTGGTGCAATATAGTTTTTACAACAGGTAAAATTCAATCGTTTTCGCTAGATCAATCCTAAAATCTTATTTTTGGGAAAATTTAAAAACAATGAATCAGGAAAGAGGTCCAATTTCACAATTTATAGAGAAGAATTATCTGCATTTTAACGCTGCAGCTTTAATGGATGCCGCAAAAGGTTACGAAACACATTTGTTAGAAGGAGGTAAAATGATGATTACCCTTGCTGGTGCAATGAGCACTGCAGAGCTGGGAATTTCATTAGCTGAGATGATTCGACAAGAT
>JBDSHZ010000141.1:0-15103 GCA_039918235.1 Pelobium sp. | reverse complement strand
ATTTATCGCTTTTTATAATGCTGATGGTTTTGTGGTTTTAGGCAAACGGAAAGTAAATAGCTCAGAATGGACAATCAAGCAAACAAGTTACAAAGGCAATATAAAAGATGCGCATAACATCATCAGCATTATGGTTGATGGTGATGGGTTTTTACACATCGCTTGGGATCATCACAACAACAAATTGAATTATGCAAAATCGGTAAGTCCCTGTTCTTTAGAACTTAGCTCGCCTATTCAAATGACTGGTTTTAATGAAGATAAAGTTTCTTATCCGGAATTTTATAAGTTGAATGAGGATAAACTATTGTTTTTTTATCGTGATGGAGGTTCTGGAAACGGTAATTTGATCATGAACAGTTATGACGTTGCAACAAAAAAATGGACAAGGCTGCAAAATAACTTGATTGATGGTGAAGGAAAAAGAAATGCTTATTGGCAAGCTTGCATTGATAAATTTGGTGCAATACATATCTCTTGGGTTTGGCGAGAAAGCCCTGATGTAGCAAGCAACCACGATATGGCTTATGCCTGTTCTAAAGATGGCGGTTTAACTTGGGAAAACTCAAGAGGAGATAAATATCAACTACCAATTACGGCTGCTACTGCAGAATATGCACTTAAAATCCCACAAAATCACGAGTTGATTAACCAAACTTCAATGGCATGTGATGAAAGCGGAAATCCTTTTATCGCCACTTATTGGCGAGATGATGATACTGAGATTCCTCAATATCATCTTGTTTATCACATCAATAATGAATGGAAAAGCAAAAGCTTAGATTTTAGGAAAACTCCATTTAGTTTAAGTGGCTCAGGAACCAAGAGCATCCCAATTTCTCGTCCGCAAATTTTGGTAAAAGGCAAAGGTAGTACTGCTTCAACACTGCTTATTTTTAGAGACGAAGAACGTGGAAATAAGGTATCAGCCTTGAGCTTGAAAAAAATAGACGATGCACAATGGGATATTTTTGATTTGAATACCGAAGATATAGGTTCTTGGGAGCCTACATACGATACCGAATTATGGAAACAGAAATTCAAACTCAATCTTTTTCTACAACGTACGGTTCAAAAAGACGGAGAAGGTTTAACTCAAACCCCTCCGCAGTGGATTAAAGTATTAGCATATAAACCTAAATTTAATTAAAATCTATCTATAATTATGCGATTAAAGTTAATATCAACCCTATGCATCACTGTTTTGTTTACGAGCTGCGTCTCTAAAAAAAGCTTACCAAGTGATGTAAATACATCTGAAGAAAAGGTGTTAGAAATTATAAACCTGGTAAATACTTCCTGGCAAAAAAATAATCCTAATCCGGGAAATCCATTTTGGGATAATGCCGCTTATCATACCGGAAACATGGCTGCTTACGCCGTTACAAAAAATTCAACTTACAAAGAATACTCAGAAAAATGGGCACAAAAAAATAATTGGAAAGGTGCAACTTCAAACAATAAGGCTGAGTGGAAATACAGTTATGGCGAAAAACCGGCGTATGTACTTTTTGGTGATTGGCAAATTTGTTTCCAAACTTATATTGATTTATACAATTTAGATGAAGTAAAGGATCCAAAGAAAATAGCCCGGGCAGTAGAGGTGATGCAGTATCAAATGAATACGCCAAACAACGATTATTGGTGGTGGGCAGATGGTTTATATATGGCTATGCCGGTAATGACTAAGCTTTACAAACTTACTGGAGATGAAAAATATTTGGATAAGCTGTATGAATATTTTCAATTTGCCGATAATTTAATGTTTGATAAAGATGCGCATTTATATTACCGAGATGCTAAATACATTTATCCAAAACACAAAAGTGTTAACGGGCTAAGGGATTTTTGGGCTAGGGGTGATGGATGGGTTTTTGCTGGCTTAGCTAAAGTTTTAGGCGACTTACCAAAAGACAATAAACATTACGATTTCTTTCTCACCCGGTACAAACAAATGGGAGTTGCTTTGGCAAAATCTCAACAAGAAGAAGGCTATTGGACACGCAGTATTTTAGATCCTACACACGCTCCCGGACCGGAGACCAGCGGTACAGCTTTTATAACTTATGGATATTTATGGGGGATGAATAACGGGATATTAGACAAATTAGAGTATACGCCAACTATCCAAAAATCTTGGAAATACCTCACTGAGTTTGCTTTACAGGCCGATGGTGCCGTTGGTTATGTACAGCCGATTGGAGAAAAAGCCATTCCAGGGCAAGTAGTTAATCAAAATTCAACTTCAAACTTTGGTGTAGGAGCGTTTTTGTTGGCTTCAACTGAGATGTATAAATTCTTAACTAAATGATGTTTTAAAATACATCGGTTCAATTTCGGTCTGAATTTTTTAATGGCACAGACAGAAGTATAGCTACTTTTATTCAAGCATAAATTAAATTACTTTTTCAATTTCTATAGATGATGTAAGGTGAAAACTTTCATTTTTATGCTCATCTTTTACTAAAAATGAAAGTATGTTAACACGGGTGTTTTTTAATTCTTCGATTTTCAGTAACGATTGATTATTTTTTGCCCCCGTTTTCACTTCGTCGCTAAAGCTTTTTAATTCGTGGAACTTTATTTTTTCTTCTATAAGTGTCAGCAAAATTTCTCTCGCATCTTTAGCGCTAAAAATGCCTTCAATCAGTTTAAATTTCTCTCGCATATTTTTTTATTTAACAGCAAAATTCAATTGCTTAATTCTAAATTGATACAGCAAATATGAGTTTTAAGATTCATTAGTTTTTATTTATGTTTGTAATGATAATCATAACAAATTCTTATGAATTACACGCTTAATCAACTTCAGATATTTCTGAAAATAGTGCAAACCGGAAGCGTTACTAAAGCCGCAGAAGAATTACATTTAACCCAGCCGGCAGTTTCTATACAACTACGTAACCTCCAATTACAGTTTGATATTCCTTTAACCGAAGTAATTGGTCGTAAAATTTACGTCACCGAATTTGGGAAAGAACTTGCCATTGCTGCCGAAAATATACTCAATCAAGTTCATGCAATTAACTATAAAACACAAGCTTTTAAGGGCCAACTTACTGGTAAATTAAAAATCTCAGTAGTATCTACCGGTAAGTATGTAATGCCCTTTTTTATCACAGATTTTGTGGGAAAGCACAAGGCGTTAGAGTTACAGATTGACGTTACTAATAAAAAAGGTGTATTGAACAGCTTAGAAAATAATGAGGTTGATTTTGCGCTAGTTTCAGTGTTGCCAACTACCTTAAATATTGAAAAGTTAGATCTTTTACAGAATAAATTATACCTAGTTGGTGGTTTAAAAAATGAATACCATAAAACCATTTATGATAAATCATTACTGAACACTTTACCAATTATTTTTAGAGAAAAAGGATCCGGCACACGGCAAACCATGCAGGGATTTATAGATAAAAACAACTTATCAATTTTAAAAAAAATGGAGCTGACTTCAAATGAAGCTGTGAAACAAGCCGTAATTGCCGGCATGGGATATTCTATAATGCCCTTAATTGGTATAAAAAATGAATTGAATAATAAAGATTTACAGATTATTCCTGTAAAAGGTCTCCCAATTACTTCTACTTGGAGTTTGATTTGGTTAAAAGGTAAAAATCACTCTCCTGCCGCAACTCATTTTTTAAAATATTTAAAAGAAGAAAAAGAAAATATCGTACATCAAAAATTTGATTGGTATGAGAAATATTAATCGTAAGCACATTAAATAATCATCCAATTTAGCGGTTTTATTTACTATTAAAAACAGATAGGATTTAGTTGTCTATTAAATCACTTATTTTGCTTTTTGCTTTATCGGATTCGCTTTCTGGTAAAAAAACTCTTGGAGTAGCATCTTTTAAGGGGTCCATTACCATTAAATAAATCCATTCGTTGGTAATTAAACTTTTCAGGGTTGGATTTCTATCTAAAATCTCACGCACTCTTTCTAAAGGTGCTTCAACAATTACCGATAGCCTTAAAGGCTGATGAAACAGCTCTTCATCAGATGCCATTACAGATTGTAATGGAATTCCGATTTTTAAATCCCCTCCGTTTCCTTGTACAACCCCAAATTGGCCACTAACATTATGTGTAATTTTTGATCCTCCTCCAAATCTTTCGTTATCTACCGTAGAAAAGTAATAATGGTTATTGATCCATTGTGTTACCGTCATTGGACCTTGCATAATTGCTTCCAAAAAAGCTCCAGAATCATCAGCTTTCCAATCATAAGATTGCAGAAAACACCTGCTTTCTAAATTTATATTTTTTGATAAATCTCTTGGACCAATAATGAAAGCAGCATTTTTTGCCAAACCCCATTCCGGTCTCGTTTCTGCCCAGTTATTTGCTTTTTTGTGTACATCATGAATTGCTTTATCGGCTAAACCTCTTCGCTCTTTAACAGCGTTTTCTTGCACACTTCTCAGGTTAGCCTTTAATGCTTTTAATTCTTCCTGATGAGATGCTGGCGCATGCTGATCAAACAAAATAATGTCTTCAGTAGTGGTATTGTGCTCTGCGCCAATAAACACCGTATTTTGAGGTATCAAAAGGTTAAACTCTTTGGCCAGAGTTGCTCTAACTTCAGGTAAATTTGCTAACCCCGCAAGCATTCTGGCGTTGTTTCTTCCCGGACTTGCAGCACAAGCACCGCAATCTAAACTGGAGGCAAAGGGATTGTTCTTAGAGTGACTTCCATGTCCGGCGAAGACAACCAGTGGCGCAAATTTTTTCCAGCCCATTACCGCAAATGCCGAGTGTACAATAGCTACCTTTTCGGCTAATGGAATTCCAGAAACGCTTCGTTCCAATTCACTACTATAATCTATCCTGGTATCGCAAAAACTTTCATGCGAGGTTTGATTTTTCTGATTGAATTGGTAAAGCTTGCCCGGGAACAGTGATCTTGCTACCAAAGAAGCACCATATACCAATCCTGAACCTTCTACATATCCAAATGCAGAAGGCAGCATATTTTTAAGCCTTCTGAAAAAATAATTTTTAAATTTTAAATCTTCTGAAGCCTTTTTAAACTGTAGCATTTCTGTTGCTTTACCATCATTGCAATTTTCAGAAATAGTGTAAGCAGATTGAACAATAGGTGGGCATGATTTTCTAACAAATCCAGTGCTCAAATCTTTGTAATCTGCCGCTATTCCAAAAAAACCTGCAAATCCAAAAGTCTCATAGTTTCCTTGTGTTTCAATATGTCTTCTGATGAGTTCTGATCTGGTATCGATACAGAAAACTAGCTGTGCATCTGGCAATTCCTTAGCTTTTACGTTTTTCTTTGTCATCAGCTTTTGCACCAAACTATGCTGTAAACTTTTTTCCCAAGCTTGCAACCATACATATTGCAATTTTGCTAACTTAATTTGCTCTTTTCTAGATTTGGATGGCGCCATCAACTGAGCTCCCATATTTTCACATAACCAAAGTCTTACCGCCAAATAGTCTGTTAACGAAATAGGATATTTCTGTTGCCAATCCGTATGATTCTCTACCCTGTATTTTATATATCCAGTCCACCCGGGTAAAGCTGAAATATGGTATTCAAATATATTTAGATAGTGTTCATCGGTATAAGCTTTCAAAGAATTTTGCAAGGCTTCTTCTGCGGATTTAGGGATTTCTTTTACAGCACTTACCTTTATTTGTTTATCATGCTTTGCCAACTTTCTCCAAGCTTTAAAAAAACCGTCTTTTCTATTTGGCATTTCCCATTCGGCTGTACCTTCATCCAAAAATGCAGTTAACCATTTTACCATGATCGTATCCAAATGATGGTTCATATTTTCTTCTGAAATAGATTTTTGTTGCTGCATTTCTAGCAAATAGAAAGCTGGAGATTCTATAAATCCTTCTGCCAAAAGCAAATCCTTCAATAAATCACTGTCAATTTCATTGGCATTCAGCGCCTGTACATATACCGATGTCTGTGGGAAAAACGAACCTCCGTAATATTTTTGAGCACTTTCTGTAGCATTAAAAAAAGATTCCTTCTCATATCCGGCTAATGGATTTGAAGTTACAAAAGCATACAGAGGGAACGTTTTCCCAACTACATGTGATGCTTCTTCAATAAGGTCAGTAAGTTTTTTGATATCCATTTCTATTTGTTTTTAAACATTAATATGGTTTTGTGATGAGGCTGTGAATCGTTGATTAGCTTTACGTAAAGCCAAGAGGATTTCCGGTAAATCCCTAGCTTCATCACAAAAAAACCGATCAGAAATATCACTCCGAATATGATTTGAATAACACTTATGGGCATTGGCACATTAACCATTGGCATTGTTGCCATTAAAACCGTTACACCTTTATAAATTAAGGAATAAAGGCCTATTCCAATGATGAACAGGATTGGCGGGATATAGGCTTTTTGCCAGATGGTTAAGTTTGTTTGCTTAACAATATTATAGGTGATTTGCCCTACCGTGATGGTTACAATAAGCAAGAGGAAAATACCGCTGTTTAGTTCGGTACCTTTCCCAGTTAAGGTAGCAAAAAAATATGCTCCCAATAATCCGAAAAGGATCACAACCAGCGCCTGTAACGGTTTAATAACAATCTTTTCAGGGTTTTCGGGTTTAGATTGTTGAACTGTTTCACCAGAAGACAGAAACAAATATGCTTTATAAAAACCGTGAAGAATGAGGTGGACTACCGCAGCATTAAAAAACCCTAAGCCACATTGCATAATCATAAAACCCATTTGCGCAATGGTTGAGCAACCTAGCTTTTGCTTTATATTTACCTGCAAAAGTTTAGTAAACTGCGCTATAATAGCAGTGGTTCCGCCAACCACAAGTAATATAAACAGCGTATTTGAGGCAAAAATTAAGGGAGAGAAAAGTGCCAGTAAAATCCCTGCTCCATTAACAAAACCTGCATGCATTAAAGCCGAAGCTGGTGTTGGAGCAGTCATTGCTGAAAGCAACCATCTATGAAAAGGATAAATGGCTGATTGAATAATTGCTGCCATGATGATAAACAGCGCTGAAATAATAAGTGTGGTTTGTGAAATATTTTTCAGGTTGCCCATTAGCTCTTGCAGGGTGTAAGATTTGGTTTGAATGACGATTAATAGTACACCGGCAGCTAAAAACAATGTCCCTAATAAAAAATACTTTTGAGCAAATTTTCTGGCTTCTTGTGCTTCCATCCATCTGGAATCTATACCAATTAAGTTCGACATAAAAACACCCATTGCAAACCATGAGATTATTAACAAGGCGATGTGGTTACTTGCCACAAATAACATCACCGAAAAGGTAAAACCTATACTTAAAGCGACAAACTTTTGATGGTACTTAAATCCTGTAAGATAATAGTTGCCATAAGTATTTAAGATTGCGCTAAAAAACGTAACCGTTGTCCAAATTAGGAGCGTGAAACTGTTGATGTAAATGATGTTAGCATAGCTCCAATTTTGGGTCTTGCCAAAATTTAAGGTCAATAACATAGCATTTCCAAAGAAAAGAAGCCATAAAAAAATGTTTGTGGCACTAGCAAATTTTAATGATCCCTCATTTTTAAATGTTTTTGGATGCTGGTTTAAATGATTTGGTGGAGAAGAACTAATCGTGGAATTGGAATTCATAATCATCTTATTGGAATTTAACTCCGCAAATCTGAAAAAATTAATACATTAATTTTTATTTATGTTTGTTATATAATGTATAAAATTTATTTATTAATTATTATCAGTTCAGCATTTGGAAAATGATATTTAATCAGCCAGAGTATTTAATTCGCTACTTTATTTAGATAAAATACTTATTTTAGTTTTTTACAGCAGGGCAGAAAGAAAAAGAAAACTTAACCTTCCACGAGTAATGGTTTTGTCTTGTAAACCAAAATTTTAAACCTAGAATTAATAAAAATAATGAAGAAATTTAGCCCGCTACTTTTACTTATTTTATTGAGCAGTGCAGTAGTTGCTCAGGATAATTTAATCACCAATACTTTATCCCGAAAAAGCTTGTCGCTAAATGGAGCATGGCAGTATATTATAGATCCTTATGAAACCGGATTTTATGATTACCGTTTTAAGGAAAGGAAAGAAAATGATGCAGAAGCTTTCTGGAATTCTGCTGATCAGAAAAACAAGACCGAAAGAAAAGAGCATGGTTATTCAGATAAAAATGTGCTCCAGGTTCCGGGAGATTGGAACAACCAAAAGCCTGAATTTTTATATTATGAAGGTACAGTTTGGTACAAAAAATCTTTTGATTACGCCAATATTCAAACTGATAAACAATATTATCTGTATTTCGGTGCAGTGAATTACAGGGCCGATGTATATTTAAACGGGAAGAAATTAGGAACTCATATAGGTGGATTTACTCCTTTTAATTTTGAAATTCCTGCGTCTTATCTAAAAGAAAAAGATAATATGTTGGTGGTAAAGGTGGATAATAAAAGAGGAGCAGACGAAGTGCCCACTTTAAATACCGATTGGTGGAATTACGGAGGCATCACCCGAGAGGTGAAATTGATGGAATTGCCCAAAACTTTTATTCAAGACTTTGTTTTTCAATTAGATAAACCTATTGGGGATGAAAAACCTGGCAAAACAACCTCAGCAAGTGGTTATATAAAGTTAAATGGGGAAGGGGTTTCCACAGCGCAGTTCATCACCATAGAAATTCCGGAATTAAAATTTAAGGAGACCTTTAAATCAACCGGAGCAGTTACCCCATTTCAGGTGAAATTATCCAAACTACAATTGTGGTCTCCAAATAACCCAAAGCTTTACAAAGTAAAAGTCAGCACCACTACAGATCAACAAGAAGATCAGATTGGATTCAGAACCATCATTGCCTCTGGAACAAAAGTCTTATTAAACGGCGAACCAGTTTTTATGAGGGGAATCTCTATTCACGGTGAGATAGCTGCTGAAATGAGGAGAGCCTATAGCAAAGCAGATGCTTTCAAATTGCTAGGAGCCGCTCAAGAATTGGGTTGCAATATGGTAAGATTGGCACATTATCCACATGATGAATCCATTACCAGATTGGCAGATTCTTTAGGCATTTTGGTATGGTCTGAAATTCCCGTTTATTGGACCATTAATTTTGAAAGCCAGGATGTGTTGGCCAAAGCGAAGAAACAATTGCAGGAAATGATTAACCGCGACCATAATAGAGCCAGCGTAATTATCTGGTCAGTAGGAAATGAAACGCCCATCAGTCCGGTTCGTACACAATTTATGCATAGTTTAATCACTGAAGCTAAAAGATTGGATGATACGCGGATGGTATCGGCGGCTTTAGAGGTGAATTATTCTTCATTGGAAAATATCAATAGCGTTGACGATCCTTTGGGTGAATTTGTTGATTTAATAGCCTTTAACGAATATTTAGGTTGGTATGGTGGATTGCCCGATCAATGCCGTACCACAAATTGGTCTACTCCTTACCAAAAACCATTGTTCATTAGTGAAACGGGAGGAGGAGCAAAAGGAGGTTTCCATGCCGATTCACTTACTCGTTTTAGTGAAGAATATCAAGAATGGTACTATAAAGAGCAGATAGATATGTTGAAAAGAATGCCTGATAATTTTGTAGGCATCTCTCCCTGGGTTTTGTTTGATTTTAAGTCACCTAAAAGAAATAATCCTGTTTATCAGGAAGGATGGAACAGAAAAGGTTTGATAGACGATAAGGGCAATAAAAAGAAAGCTTTTTACATTCTGCAGCAGTATTATAATATGAAAGCGAAAGAAAATTTAAAACACAAGCATTAGTTTTAATTGCGCTCAAGGGCGGATAAGAAAACCATCCGCCCTAAATTCATCGTACATAAAAACAGATAACAAGCTTAAAAATCGTATTTTTGCGCCTCAATTAGAAAATCTTATTTATTCATGATCATCCTCCTATTTTTCTTTGCTCATTGGTTCCTGTCTCTGTTTTTCCAAACATTTTTTCTTCATAGATACGCATCTCATAAAATGTTCAAAATGAACGGTTTTTGGGAGAAAACATTCTATTTCTGTACTTTTATTTTTCAGGGTTCGTCCTTTTTAAATCCACGAGCTTATGCCATTTTACATAGGATGCATCACGCTTACAGCGACACCGAAAAAGATCCCCACTCGCCACATTTTTTCAGGGATGTTTATTCCATGATGATAGAAACAAAAAATATGTATATGGATTATCTCAAATTCAAAAAACAGCCAGAACCAGCATTTGAAGGGAAATATCCGGAGTGGCCTTTAATAGATAGAATTGGGGATTTATGGATTACGCGTTCACTTTTCATCGCTGCTTACATCACGTTTTATGTTTTCTTTGCCAGTTATTGGTGGATGTTTTTGTTATTGCCTATCCATTTTTTAATGGGACCTATCCAGGGCGCAATTGTGAACTGGTGTGGCCATAAATATGGTTATTCAAATCATGACAATGACGATCACAGCAAAAATACCTTGCCTTTAGATTTCTTGATGATGGGCGAATTATTCCAGAATAATCATCATAAAAAACCTAACAATGTGAACTTTGCACAAAAATGGTTTGAGTTTGATCCCTCTTATCCCATTATAAAAATCATGAATAAATTGCGTATCATTCAACTTAGAAAAATTTGATATGCTCATCAATATCGCTATGAGAAATATCAATATGATGAAATTGGTTTAAAGTAGGCCAAATAATATCCACAGATAATTAAGTAGTTTTTACTTCCTTAAATCTGCTGAAAGTTAACAGTGCCAATATGCAGAGCACAAAACCACAGATTCCATTCAGTCTTAAACCATAATCATTTCCAGGGTCTTTTCCATAAATGGTAAGGAATGCAAAAAGTGCAATCCCTAAAGATTGTCCCAGCTTCACAAATAGAAATTTCACTGCAAAAAACATCCCTTCCCTATTTTCTCCTGTTTTCTTCGCATCTTCTTGGGCAATTTGGGCAAGAATAGCATTTGGAAGTATTCCTAAAGAAGCCAAAGGAAATGCAGCCATGATTACAAGAATATAGATTTGAGCTTCAGAAGAAATAGGGAATTTCCCAAGGAAATAGATCGTTACAAAAATCAAACTCAATAAACCAAAAGAGAAAAGCATGATCGGTTTTTTGCCAATCTTTTTTGATAAATAATTAATGAGCGGATAAAAGAGAAGAGAAGTCAGCACCATTACGCCCATCATCACGCCGCCTTTTGTTGCGGGTAAATTTAGAAGAACAGTAACAAAATAAAGTAAACCACTGGATATAATACTCAGCGACATATAATACGAAAAATCTGAAATGAGGTAATATTTGAAATTGGAGTTGCTGAATGTTTTTTTAATAGCTGGAAATAGATCAAGAGAGGATGGCTTACTGATAGAATGTTCCTTTTCATTAATAAACAAAACTGGAATCAGCATAAAAATCCCTCCCAATAAGCATAAAGCCCATATGGTATATTGAACAGCATTCTCATATTTACTGATGTGAAATAACTGTTGAGCAAACTCTGCAAAATTATTTACTAAAGCTGAGATGATAATCCCCAATATAAACCCTACTTGTTGAAAAGAAGAGAGCTTTACTTTCTCTTCTGCGGTGACCGTTACCTCAGGTAAAAGCGCATTGTAAGGAATAATATAAGAGGTTGCGCTCATGAAAAAAAACATCATTGCAAAAGCTAGCCACCATGCATTTTGTGAGCTCTCACCTTTAACCAAAGGAAAAAACGTTAAACAGCAAAACAATACAGATGGAATAATCGCCCACTTCATAAATGGAATTCTTCTCCCTTTTTTGTGGGTACTTTTATCGCTTAAAGAAGCAATAAATGGGTCGAAAATTGCATCAACCAAGCGTCCGGATGCAGCAATTATTGTTAAAATATTTACAATCCCAAAAAGAAGAACTTGCGGTAAAAGCGGGATTAAGCCAGAGTTTGAAGGAGGCAGATAGAAGTAAGGCAACATCACAATAATGATATTGGTCATCATGCTCCAGCCCACCATTCCGCTGGCATAAGCTATCTGTTTAGGAAATGAAAGTTGGCGAACTGGCATTTTGATGCAAGATGCAATAATCCGTTTAATTAATCATGAAATTAAAATTCATAACATCAAATTTTGACTGATTTGATTTTCATTAACATCTTCTTAAAACAAATTTCCTAAATTACCTATCATAATGATAACCTAATAAAACCTGATGGGCTTAAATAGTTGGATAAGAAAATGGCAATCTATTTTGCTTTACGGGTCTTTAATGGCAATATTATTATTCCTCTTGAAATGGTTGGAATGGCGTTTTATTATTTTAACTCACGGCTTTGAAGTTTATGCCGGCTGCTTAGCTATCATATTTACTTTATTAGGAATCTGGCTTTCAAGGAAACTCTTTAAGCCAAAAACAGAAACTCTAATAGTGGAAACACAAGTTTTGGTTAAAACTGTTCAGTTTATTCTTGATGAATTAGAAATGGGTAGACTTGGATTGAGCAAGCGAGAATTGGAAGTACTTCAACTAATGGCAGAAGGTTTAAGCAATGAGGAAATCGCTTCAAAATTATTTGTTTCTTTAAATACGGTTAAAACACATTCCTCAAATGTTTATGATAAACTGCAGGTAAGAAGAAGAACACATGCAGTAGATAGGGCAAGAAAGCTCAGTTTAATACCCTGATAAATTGAAAATCACTCAAAAGTATGAGCATAAATTTGGATGAGAATATCATCTTTGAGATTTAAACCATTAAAATATTTAAAATGAAAAAGAAAGTTTGGAAATACGGTTTGATAGCAGGTGCTTTAGTATCCCTTTGGATGGTAGCAAGTATTGCCTATTGCTATTCTACACAACAATTTGAAGGAAGTATTTGGCTGGGTTATGCCTCAATGATTATTGCTTTTTCAATGATATTTGTAGGTGTTAAAAATTATAGAGATAAGGAACTTAATGGAATCATAAGTTTTGGGAAAGCATTCAAAATGGGTTTAACTATCAGTTTGGTGGCATCAACCCTCTATATGTTAGTTTGGCTAATTGATTATTACGTTTTTGTACCTGATTTTATGGATAAATTTACTGAACATTCTATTAGTCAAATTCAAGAAAATATTGATGGTACCGAAGTTAAGGCTAAGATAGAAGAGATGAATAGCATGAAAGAGTTGTATAAAAATCCTCTAATGGTTATCCTATTTACTTACCTCGAGATTTTACCAGTTGGATTGGTTGTTTCTTTAATTACCGCTTTTATTTTAAAGCGAAAAAACAAGGAAACAGTTTTATCAAGAAATTAAAGAAGTATTTAGAGGAAAGCTAGAGATAATTGTAAGAGATATTTCTCTTATCCTTTCATAAAATATCATTAATTTAGCTTGAATACATAATTTTATTTCATGCGAAAATTTTGCTCCATTCTTTTTATTCTTGCTATTTCTTCAAGCCTATTTGCCCAACAACCATTAACAAATTTAGCTGACCCTGTCGAATTGGTAAATCCCTTAATGGGCACACTTTCCAAACCCGATTTATCAAACGGAAATACTTATCCAGCTATTGGAGTGCCTTGGGGAATGAATTTATGGTCGCCACAAACCGGAAAGATGGGCGATGGTTGGATGTACACTTATACGGCCGACAAAATGCGAGGTTTTAAACAAACACATCAGCCTTCCCCTTGGATGAACGATTACGGTCAGTTTTCCATAATGCCGGTCAATGGATTAAAACTAAGCGATGATGACAGAGCAAGTTGGTTTTCGCATAAAGCGGAAACAAGTAAACCTTACTATTACAGCGTTTACTTGGCCGACCATGACATCACCACAGAATTAACACCTACAGAAAGAGCAGCACATTCCGCTTTACTTTTGGAAAATCAGACAGTTCTTATGTCATTATTGATGCTTTTGATAGCGGTTCTTATGTGAAAATAATTCCTTCAGAAAGAAAGATTGTGGGTTATAATTCTAGATATAGCAGAGGGAAATACGAAAACCTAAAAAATTATTTTGTCATTCAATTTGATCAAGATTTTTCTTCATCTGGGATTTGGGATGGTAAGGATTATTTAGCACAAACACAGGAACTACAAAGTAATCACACGGCTGCTATCATCGGTTTTAAAACCAAAAAGGGAGAAAGGATCAATGCAAAGGTTGCTTCTTCTTTCATTAGCATCGAACAGGCTGAATTGAATCTGAAGCGGGAAATTGGTTCAGATTCCTTCGAGCAAACATCGGAGAAAGCCAAAAAAGTATGGAACGAAAAACTTTCTAAAATTAAAGTAGAAGGCGGTTCAACCGAAGAAATGAAGACTTTTTACTCTTGTTTATATAGGGCTTTATTTTTCCCAAATAAATTATATGAAATCAATGAAAAGAAAGAAATCGTTCATTGGAGCCCATATAATGGCAAAATTATGCATGGAAGAATGTTTGCCGGAACAGGATTTTGGGATACTTTCAGAGCATTATATCCATTCTTGAATTTTGTTTACCCATCTATTAATAAAGAAATGCAGGAAGGTTTGGTAAACGATTATAAAGAAGGTGGCTGGTTGCCAGAATGGAGTAGCCCAGGTTATGCCAATATTATGGTGGGCAATAATTCGGCTTCTGTAGTGGCCGATGCGTATATCAAAGGTGGCAGAGGGTATGATATCAATACTTTATGGGAAGCGGTGATTCATGGTGCAAACAATGAAGGACCGATGGAAGCGGTAGGACGTAACGGGGTGAAATACTATAACGAATTGGGTTATGTTCCTTTTGATGTTAAGGTAAATGAGAATGCTGCCAAAACACTGGAATATGCATATGATGATTTCGCGATTTACCAATTGGGCAAAGCATTAAATAAGCCTGCAAGCGAAATAGAAATTTATAAGAAAAGAGCCATGAACTATAAAAACCTGTTTGATCCGTCAAGCAGATTAATGCGTGGGAAAAACCAAGATGGAACTTTTCAAAGTCCGTTTAGTCCGTTTAAATGGGGCGGAGCTTTCACGGAGGGAAACAGCTGGCATTATACCTGGTCTGTTTTTCAGGATGTGGACGGGCTAGCAAAATTGATGGGCGGTTATCCTCAGTTTGTAAATAAACTAGATTCTGTTTTTACGATGCCTCCAATTTTT
>JBDSHZ010000140.1:0-20797 GCA_039918235.1 Pelobium sp. | reverse complement strand
ATAAAGATTATTCTATTCAAAAAGTTTTTAACGACAGTAAAGTGATGAATTAGGTGATCTATTTTAAGAACTCAACAATATCTTGATCAAAAATTTTTAATCTTTAAACCTATTAAATTCAATATTTTCAACTTAAATTATAATTAGCAGGTAGTTATAAATACCTGTTTTTTAAAACTATCAAGCTAAAATCTGTGTATTTTTAATTTGTTGTCTTTATTTTGCGTTTAAATGATATAATTAAACCAAAACCCAAAACATGAAAACAACGAGTTTAAAAGTAATGATTGTTATTAGCTTGTTCGCATTTGTTGCCTGCACTAATAACTCCGAAAAAAAAGCAACTTCAAATAGTGATTCATTGATGCAAAATTATCGGCCGTTAGATTCAGTACCGGCTGTATTAGCCAGCTTAAAAAGTACTAAAGCCAACATCAAAGCTTATGATAGTATTTGCAGAATACAATTTAAAACTATTCCTATCAAGTCTTTTACGGTAAGAGCGGTGGATTTATTTGGAGCAATGGGTATGCCCGGTAATTACGCAGATAATTCAATCTGTAAGTATCCACACATAAGAGTTTATTTAGGTTATGATGTTAAACTAGGTGTTTTTAAACTTTATGTAGTTCCTGTTGAAGGTGCCGACTTAGCCAAAGGCATATCTGGAAAAGACGTGATTCTTAATAAAAAAGGTATTCCTATCACTAAGAAAGAAAATATGATAAATGGTGGAAATGATCAATATGTATTAGATTTAAATGCACCTTGTCCAAATACCTGTGATGAGACCAGCCCATTAATGAATTAAATTAGCTGAAATGACGTTTTCAAAAGCTGTTATTATCATTTCTCATGTGCCAATAGTGTTAACTTTTATTTATGTAGGTCTCATTAGCAAGAAATTGAGTCATGAATTAAAAGTGTTTTCTTACTATATCTTTTTTACCAGCACTATTCAGTTTATTTCTCTGGCATTTTGGTTTATGGCAAAAAACAACCTCCCGTTGCTCCATTTATATGTTGCGGGAGGATTTATGCTTCTAGCATGGTTTTATAATACTATTCTAAACAGCTTCATCAATTCAAGAATAATATGGTCTCTTGCCATATTATTCTTGGTTTTCACTATTGTCAATACCGTATTTTTTCAAAGGATTTACGAGTTCAATTCTAATGCGGTAACAGTAGAATCAATTCTTATTATAATTTTTGCGCTCTTTACTTATACTTTTTTTTTAAACGATATTGTTAAAGAAAGCACTAAGCATGATATTAAAAGCTTAAATTGGATTAATGCAGGCTTGTTTATTTATCATTCCTCCACCTTAATCATATTTTATTTCGGAACAGTAATTACACAGTCTTTTTCTAAAAGTCTTAATCAATATACTTGGGTTTTTAATTCATTTTTCTCAATAGTAATGTATTTTTGTTTTTTTATAGGCTTTTGGAAACGGTCAAAGATTTAAATTTTTTAGACACACTTTTGCCCTTAGCGGTCATCATCTTCATTATTGCTATTGGAGTGGTTTTGTTGAACCAGCATTTTCAGAAAAATTTATACCAGCAGAAATTAGCGCAGAAAGCTTTAAAAAGTAAATACCAAAATGAGCTCCTAAAAACCACAATTGATATTCAGGAAGAGGAAAGAAACCGGATTGCACAAGACATTCATGATGAACTTGGTGCTGTAATTTCTATCATCAGGATGAACTTAGTGATGTTAGAGGAGCAGAGTGCTCCTGATGACGAAAAGGTATTAGCTGGGCTAAAAAACGCCCGAAGTTTATCCGAAAACGCACTAACAAGTATCAGGAGGATCAGTCACCGCTTAATGCCACCACAGCTTAAAGCCTTTGGATTAATCAAAACATTGGAATCGGTAATAGACCAGATCAATAAAACGGCATTCTTAAAAATCAATCTAAATTCTTCAGATGATTTAAAAGGCTTACCATGGGATGTAAAATTGGGGATTTACAGGATATTGATGGAATTGATCAACAATACCATTAAACATGCAAAAGCAACAAAAATTGACATTCATCTATTTTGTAAAGAAAATTTTATCCATTGTGATTATACTGATAATGGAATTGGATTACTTCACCAGCCCGAAAAGATAGGCTTAGGGCGTAAAGGTATTGAAGGAAGAATTTCTTCTCTTGAAGGTATTTTAAAATCAGGAAACAGATCAGAAGGAGGCTTCTATACAAAATTTCAAATCCCCGTACCTAACAATTGTTCTCCATTGAAGGATTATTAAAATTTAAGCATCTTAAAAATTGACCAAGAAAAAATGAATAATATTAAGGTTGGATTAGTGGAAGATCAATTCCTTTTTAGAGAAGGCATTAAAGCAATTTTAAATTCGATGCAAGGAATTGAAGTCATGTTTGAGGCTGCAGATGGTTATTCTGTATTGGAAAAACTAAATAGTACACCTACCCTACCAAACGTGATGTTGGTTGATTTATCACTTCCTCCAAATGGCCAGAAAGAATATAGCGGATTAAATGTCACTCATGATTTAATTGTACACTATCCAACTATAAAAATTCTCATCCTATCTGTTCATGAGGATGAAAATTTTATTACACAATTGATAGAATGTGGCGCACATGGCTATTTGGTAAAAGACAGTGACCCAAAAGAAGTGCAAGAAGCCATTATTGCTGTTCATCATAAAGGATCTTATATAAATCAACGCACTTTAATTGCGTTACAGCATAATATGGGTAGAAGAATAAAATCTACTCATTTGAGGGATAAGATTACAAAAAGGGAAAAGGAGATTTTACAGTTAATCTGTCAGCAATATACGGCAGAAGAAATTGGAGAGAAGTTATTTATTAGTGAAAGAACGGTGAATGGACATAGAAACCATCTACTTCAAAAAACTAAATCAAAAAACGTTACCGGTTTGGTAATGTATGCGATAAAAAATAATATTGTAAATTTAATTTAGATTTAACTGCAAAAAAAAAGGGATGAAAAATCATCCCTTCTATCTATTTATAATCATCATTAACTTATTTCATTTTCGGAATAGCAATCATCCCGTTAAATGAGGGTGCGTTAAAAATATTTTTCTCAGTGATTGACTTATTAGAAACACTGGTTCCATTCACTTTAACTGTTTGTCCTTGTGAACTATTAGTATATCCACCAGTAGTAATATAACTTAATGCTGCTTTTAAACAATCTTCTTTGACATCTCCAAAATCATAACGGTAATCATCTTTTTTTATAGCATCCGGTACAAAACCTGCAAAATAAAACCCTTCACCCAAAGCATTGGTGGTTGAAAATGAAGATATGTAAACATCAAACTTATCTATTCTAATAGGGAAAAAGCCAACCGGCTTACCGTAGGTAGTCTCCCCAATAATTTTAACATCCATATAAGGTTTTAAACTGTTAATGGTTAATTCACTTGCAGATGCTGTATTGCCTGTTGTAATAAAGACTGCTTTTATTGCATTTGCAACGCTTCCTTCCTTATTTACTAGTGTGGTATTTTCTGCAACTGTGTAAGGTTCATCTAAATAGTTTGCATAGGTCACCATTTTCCCACCTTTATATTGAATTTTACCTTGTTGATCTTTTAATGGCTGATTTTTAAGGATACTATTATTATCTTTCTTTAATTTCTGTAATGTTGAATTGTAGGTTTCGGCAAACATCATTTTCCCGTTCGCACTTGCAGGAATAATTAAATTTATTAAATGTGCCGCAGTACTTACATAGCCACCGCCGTTATACCTTAAATCTATCACTAAATCAGTGACGTTTGCAGTTGAAAACTTTGCAAATACAGTATTAAGTGCCGCTTCAGCATTTTTATCGTCAGAAAATCTGGCAAAAGCCAAATAGCCAATTTTTTTACCGTTTACAGTGTAAATACTATCTTTTAAAATAGGACTACTGTTATATATAGATTTGGTCAAATTCACATCAAATTTAGTATTATCCTTTTTAGTCCCTGATAAGGTAAGGGTGGTTTTGGTGGATGAAAGCGCATCGTTTATAAAATCGTAATCATTATTTAAGCCAGTAGTAGTGAAGTTGGAAATATTTCTTCCATTAACTGTATCAAAGTAATCTCCTCTTGATAATCCTTGTAAGGCAGCTGGAGAGCTGGGGAATATGGATTTAAAAAATACAACTACCTTACCCGAATTTGTACCCACGGCTACCAAGTTACCAATCCCAAAATCGTTTCCTTTCCCATCCAAACCTACAGAAGAGGCACTTGCAGGGACATAGGTTAACTTACCGCTTGCTACTAAATCTTCTATATAAGAATATTTAGTATCTGTTGAATCATCAGGATTAAATTCATAAGGCTTACCCGTTGCCGAGTTGATTCCGTAACGCGTAATTTCAAAAAGTTCAGCATTTAAATTATTGATATGACTTGATGGTGAATTATAGCTACGTGGATTAAACACTTCATAGGTTGGTAATGAAGAATTCCACAAGTAAACTTCTTTGGCATAAAGGAAAATAGAATCTTTGGTTAAATCACTTCTTGAAGCTGTTGAAGTAACAGGTGGTTCAGGTATTGGCGTAACCTTCTTGTCTTTTTTACAAGCTGTAAAAATAATTGTTATTAAAGCAAAAAAAACTATGGTATGGCTGATCGATTTTTTCATAAATCTATTTTTCTAACTAACGTAAAATATAACCTTAAAGTTTTAATCAGGCTTTTACAGGATGATCTCTTTATAATCAATGCCGCTTTCAACTGCAATTACCCTATTACTTTCTTTTCTTCCAATCATTAGCACTTCTTCCTTTTTTAATTGATTTTCTTTCATCAAATAATTTAAGGCTTCTTTGGTAGCATCAATCCCAAACTCTTGTGAAAAATAAACTTTCAGATAACGGTCTAAACCATTCCATTCTGTTTGTTTTATCTTATTTAATTGTTGAACTGGATTTTCTGATGTTAATATAAATATTTGTTTCCTATTAACCACCAATTCTTGTAAAAATGCTAACACCTCCTTATAAAGCAACAACTTTAAAGGAAGCTTTGCATTGGTAAAAAGTAAGGTTAAATTTTCATCGTACTTCTCATCAATTCCAAATGTTTGGGCCAATTCTTTAAACATTTGAGCATTGCCATGTACCTCGTATCTTTTTTTCGCAAAAGCTAAAGCATCCTGTGCTGGTGGAAAGGTTTCTAAATACTCCACAAAATTGGCGAATAGATAATAAACCTGAAGGTCATAATCTTTTTGAGGAATCAATACATTATCTAATTCAAAGATGAAGGCATTTTTATGAGCAGGTATTTCCGAAAAGTTCAGCATGTTTAAAGCAAAGCATTTTTTATCCTCAAGATTTCATTTCCTGAAACATCCACCTGATAAAAACCTTCTTGGTTTTCACCGATAAATTTAGATTTTATCAAGTCTTGATGTTCTGCACTCAGAGCTGCAGAGAAAACAGTCTCCTCATTAAAATTAAGTACATAAGCAGTGATTAAATTTTCACTTAACTGATAAATAGCAATGGCTTCAAAATGTTGTTGGTTAAAAAGTTTTCCTATTTGGGAAAATGAAATACTTTGCATTTTATTCCATACCTGATTAAAATTCTTTTGATGATCATCAATCACCAAAAGGTTTCCAGAAACATCAGCTCTTCCAATTGCTAAAGCACTGTTGGGATAACCAGCTCTCAATAACGATGCGGATAGCTGGTTAAAATCTTCAGCTTGATCAAATTGATGATTGAAAATAGGCTCCAAACCCTGATCAACCATTAATTTAATCCCAAATTCTTCATAAAGAACAGTTGACTCGGCCAATGGCATCATCTCTTTATTCCTTAACGGAAAAACAACTTCAATCTCTAAATCCAAACAGATTTTCAATAACTCATGAGCTAAAGAAATGCTGTCCTCTTTTGGGAAATCTTCGATAGCTTCTCCAAATAAAATTTCATTTCCATGGAGTAAATAAGCTAAAGTATAACTTTGAGGATGATTTGCTGTAGTGATAAGGACTCTCAAATCGTTAAGAAAAAATTAAACCATCTTTCATCATTATCTTCCTGTCGGCCATATCTGCCAGTTCTTCATTATGGGTTACAATTACAAAAGTATGTTGAAAGCGATCGCGTAAATCAAAAAACAACTGATGCAATTCGCGGGCATGTTGAGAATCTAAATTGCCTGAAGGTTCATCTGCTAAAATAAGATCTGGCTGGTTGATCAGTGCTCTGGCAACGGCTACCCGCTGTTGCTCTCCGCCAGATAATGCAGCAGGCTTATGATGAGCTCTATCTTTTAGACCTAAAATGTCCAATAATTCTAAAGCCCTTTCTTCCGCTTCCGCTTTAGGTTTTTTAGCGATATAAGCAGGAATACACACATTCTCTAAAGCAGTAAATTCGGGCAATAAATGGTGAAACTGAAAAATAAAGCCAATATGTTTGTTTCTAAAAGCACTCAAAACATTTGAACTTAATTTTCTCAAAGAAGTTTCGTTAATGATCACTTCTCCTTCATCTGCCTGATCTAATGTTCCTATAATGTGTAAAAGTGTACTCTTGCCAGCTCCTGATGCACCAACTATACTTATAATTTCTCCTTTTGTTACTTCTAAAGTAACGCCCTTTAATATTTCGAGCGTTCCATAACTCTTTTTAATGTTTAAAGCTTTCAGCATTTTTCAAAAATAAGAAAAGAATAATAGGACGGAAGGAAAAGAAAAATGATTAATAGTGATACCTGCATTGAACAATAATTATGGAATCATTTTCAATTTTATAAACCAAGCGGTGTTCCAAATTAATTCTTCTAGACCACCAACCTTTTAAATTGTGCTTTAAAGGTTCTGGTTTCCCTGCTCCCAAATAAGGATTGCGCTCAATCTCTTTAATTAAAGCATTTATTTTCTTAAGTATAGTTTTATCGGCACTTTGCCAATAGAGATAATCTTCCCAAGCATTTGGAACGAAAATGATTTTCATTCTTCTATCAAGCTTTTTTCAATTCCTCCTTTATTTTCATATTGTACAATTCCAGCTAATAATCGTTCTGCGTTTTTAGGGCTTTTTAGTAAATGAAAAGTCTCCTGAATACTTTCATAATCAGATTTTGAAAGTACCACTACTTCGTCTCCGTTGTTTCTTGTGACAAAAAGAGGTGCATGATCAGAAATTACCTGGTCTAAAAAGCTTTTTAAATTCTGTCTGAAAGAACTATAGGAAGTGATATTCATTTGAAAGTCTTATTTTAATGATCAAATATAATCAATTGTACAAGAAGCTGTACTTTTTTGTTAAATATTTATTTATTTATCCATTTATTAGACATTTATTGATTTTAGTTTTTTTGTATAGATGTGTATTTGTAATTTCACGTCAAATTTTACAAGATGAACATTCACGAATATCAAGGTAAACAAATTCTAAAAAGTTTTGGTGTACGCATACAAGAAGGTATTGTTGCTGATACTCCAGAACAAGCTGTTGAAGCTGCAAAAAAGCTGAAAGAAGATTACAATTCTGATTGGGTTGTAATTAAGGCGCAGATTCATGCTGGTGGAAGAGGAAAAGGCGGTGGTGTTAAACTGGCAAAAAATCTGGAAGAAGTAAAACAAAGAGCTACCGATATCATTGGTATGCAGTTGGTTACTCCACAAACAGGGCCTGAAGGAAAACTGGTAAGTAAGGTTTTGGTAGCCCAGGATGTATATTATCCAGGAGCATCAGAAACTAAAGAATTTTATGTTTCAGTTTTGCTGAACCGTTCTACCGGTAAAAACATCATCATGTACTCTACCGAAGGTGGGATGGACATTGAAGAAGTTGCCGAACATACCCCTCATTTAATTTTTAAAGAAGAGATAGACCCTAAAGTAGGTTTGCAAGCTTTTCAAACACGTAAAATTGCTTTCAACTTAGGCTTATCAGGAGCGGCATTTAAAGACATGACGAAATTTATCGCTGCGCTTTATAAAGCTTATGAAGAAACTGATTCTGCAATGTTTGAGATCAATCCGGTTTTAAAAACATCAGATGATAAAATTTTAGCCGTTGATGCCAAAGTGAATTTAGATGATAACGCTTTGTTCCGTCACTCAGATTACGCAGCAATGCGTGACACTTCTGAAGAAGACCCAACCGAGGTGGAAGCTTCAGCCTCTAACCTAAACTATGTAAAGCTTGACGGAAACGTTGGCTGTATGGTGAATGGTGCAGGTTTGGCTATGGCTACTATGGACATTATTAAGATTGCCGGTGGCGAGCCTGCAAACTTTTTAGATGTTGGTGGAACTGCCAATGCAACTACCGTTAAAGCTGCTTTTAACATCATCCTAAAAGATCCGAATGTAAAAGCAATTTTGATCAATATTTTTGGTGGAATTGTGCGTTGCGATAGAGTTGCCCAAGGTGTGATTGATGCTTACCAAGAAATTGGAAACATCAGAGTTCCTATTATTGTGCGTTTACAGGGAACCAATGCTGTTGAAGCTAAGAAACTAATTGATGATTCTGGTTTGAAAGTATTCTCTGCTATTTTATTAAAAGAAGCTGCTGATTTAGTTTCAGAAGTTTTAGCATAAATAGAATTCATATTTCATAAAAAAGCCGGTCTGAAATTCAGACCGGCTTTTATTTTGCATCAAAATTATTTATTAGCTGTTTTTTTTCATTTCCGGTTTCCCTTCACCTTTTTTGTGATCTTTCATTCCTTTTCCTTTTTCTCCTCTTTGATGATGCATTTTTTCAAATTGAGCTTTTTGTTCTGGATTTAAAGTTTTCGCGAAAGCTTCTTGATTTTTCTTTGCTGCTACTTTATTCGCTTCCATCATCTCTTTCTGATTGGCATTTAATGTTGCATTCAATTTCTCCATCTTTTCTTTTCCATGAATACTTTTGTTCTGCACAATTGCTTTTTGATCTGCATTTAAAGTCGCCTCAAATTTAGCTCTCGCTGCTTTATCTGCCTCACGGTTGGCTTTCATTTGTGTCTTCTGAGCTTCCGTGAAATTCATTTCCACACGGGCCGGACGTTCTGAACGTTCCTTTTTTGTGGTGTTATTAGCAGTAGTTTGTGCTATGGAGCTGATGGTTAAGCCTAAAATTAATGTGGTGGATAATGCTAATCCTTTTACTAAATTTCTCATGTCTTTATATTTTATATTGTTATTTGTTCTTAGGATGTAAAGCGGACATAAAGGTTTAACCAGCTATAACAATAGGACACTCATTTAACATTAATTAACATTTAGCGCGATATAAGAAATTGAATGGCAGGAATTAAACATTGGCCACTTTAAAAGGGTGAATTTCAACCTTATTCCAAACCTTATTTAAAATGTAAGGCTCGGTCCTTTTCCATTCTTCAAATTCTTCCTCAGTTTCAAACTGTAATACCATGGTAGAACCAATCATCTGCTGTTCCTGATTCAACATAGCGCCACCTAATATAAAGTTACCTTCTCGCTTTAATTTCTCCGCACCCAATAAGTGATGATTTCTGGCATTCATTCTTCTTTCCAATGCATCCTCTCCATCCCAAGCAGTTATTAAATATTGTTTCATAATTAGGCATTAAAATTGTTTTACAATCATAAAAATAATATGAAAACTAAACTATTATCCTCAGCATTTTTATTACTCGCTATAGTAGCCTGTAATCAAAATCCATCTAAAGAAGCTCCTAAAGATTATCCTATAAATGATCCGCAATTAGGGAATATTACTACTGATACTACTTCGCCTTTAATTGGTAAAAACGAAAAATGTTTTATGGCATCTCTAAAAACAGATTCTGCTTTCCTTAGCATATCTGAGGATAACAATCAAATTAAAGGTAGATTATGGTATAAATTCTTCGAAAAGGACAATAATAAAGGAGATTTGAGCGGTACAATGGTTGGCGACACTCTAAAATTAGACTATACTTTTAATTCTGAAGGAGTCACTTCAAAAAGGCCATTAAAAATGCTCATCCAAAACGGAACAATTGTAGAAGTTTATGGAAATGAACCTGCAGAAAAGGGAAAAGGTTTTATTTTCAAGCGTTCAGACTGTAGAGATTTTTAATTACGCCATTTCTCTTTTGTAATTCTTTAGAGATTCACAGAAAGGTTTGTATTTTTACGCCTCGTAAAAAGAATAAGCATTATCAATGATAAAGAGAGAGAAAATTTCAAGCATATTAAAATCAACCCAATACAACCGGGAAGTTACGGTGATGGGCTGGGTAAAAACTTTTAGAAACAACCAGTTTATTGCACTGAACGATGGCTCCTGCATGGGAAATCTTCAGGTTGTGGTAGATTTTACAAATACTGCTGAAAGTATCTTAAAGAAAATCACCACAGGTGCGGCCATTAGCGTGACTGGGCAATTGGTAGAATCTTTAGGAAAGGGGCAAACTGTAGAGATTAAAGCTACTGCTGTTGAAATTTTAGGAGAAAGTGATGCGGAGAAATTCCCTTTGCAACCTAAAAAACACAGTTTAGAGTTTTTAAGGGAGATTGCGCATTTACGTTTCAGAACCAATACTTTCAATGCAATCTTCAAAGTTAGACATGCCCTGGCATTCGCAGTACATCAATTTTTTAATGAAAGAGGTTTCGTTTATTTACATACCCCAGTAATTACAGCTTCTGATGCTGAAGGTGCGGGTGAAATGTTTAGAGTGACCACCTTACCGTTTGAAGATACGCCAAAAACAGAAGATGGCGCTATAGATTTTTCAGAAGATTTCTTTGGCAGATCAGCAAACCTAACGGTTTCTGGACAGTTAGAAGCAGAATTAGGTGCCATGGCTTTAGGGGAAGTTTACACTTTCGGACCAACATTTAGAGCCGAAAATTCCAACACAACCCGTCACCTGGCCGAATTTTGGATGATTGAGCCAGAAGTTGCTTTCGCAGATTTGGAAGACAATATGAATCTGGCGGAAGCCTTATTAAAATACACCATTAAATATGCCATTGAAAACTGCAAAGATGAATTGGAATTTTTGAACACTCGATTAGCGGAAGAAGAAAAAAGTAAACCTCAGAACGAAAGAAGTGAATTTGACCTCATGGGAAAATTGAAATTCTGTTTAGAAAACAGCTTTGAACGTTTAACTTATACTGAGGCAATCAAAATATTAAAACATTCTAAACCTAATCAGAAAAAGCAGTTCAAATACTTAATTGATGAATGGGGAGCTGATTTACAATCAGAACATGAGCGTTATTTGGTAGAAAAGCATTTCAAAAAACCAGTGATTTTAACTGATTACCCTGCAGACATCAAATCATTTTACATGAGAATGAACGAGCCGGATGAAGAAGGAAGAAATACAGTAAGAGCAATGGACATTCTTTTTCCAGGAATTGGGGAAATGGTGGGAGGCTCACAAAGGGAAGAACGTTTGGATAAACTACAAAAGAGAATGCATGAAATGCATATCCCTGAAGATGAATTATATTGGTATTTAGATACCCGCAAATTTGGAACCGCCCCGCATGCAGGTTTTGGTTTAGGATTTGAAAGATTGGTGCTTTTTGTAACCGGAATGACAAATATTAGAGATGTGATTCCTTTCCCTAGGTTTCCTAAAAATGCAGAATTCTAAAAAAATGGGCGAAATTTATAAATTTCGCCCATTTTTTTTAGGTAAATACTTATAAATAAATCAGCATTAACTGGCTTTAGCCAAATGCTGCGGATTGCTTAATTGCGACTTCAAAAAAGAGATATCTTCTTTAATAATATTGATCAGTTCTTGATCAAATTTCAAAGTGGTCATATTGATCAGTTTGTTTTTAATCTTTACTGATTGTGAGATTAAATCATTCTTTAAAATCATTAACAATTCGTTATCAGCGTTAATGGTTAAATTGCTTGTATTTAGAGTTGACATTTTTTTCATGATTTTAATTATAATTTGAAATGACTATTACCAAATAAATGCCAATTGGTTGTTTACTATACCAAATCTTTTAAAAGCATTAAAATCAACGTTTCTCATAAAATAGAGCCCATTATACTGTCTAAAATCTACAGAAATAACAAGAATATATTGTACACTTTAAAGTACAGTATATTAAAAACAGTTTATCCTTAATCTGCTAAGGCCAGCAATTCTCTCAGGTCTAAAGGATCAGTAAGCATCTTCAATTCCCCTGATTCATCATAAGGCCATAAAGTTTTCGGCTTATCCCAATAAAGCTCTACTCCATTCTTGTCAGGGTCATCTAAATATAAAGCTTCTGATACGCCATGATCCGCAGCTCCGCTCAAAGGATATTGCTGCTCCGTTAATCTTTTAAGAATATTTGCTAAATCTTTTCTTTCTGGAAAAAGGATGGCCGTATGGAATAATCCTGGTGCTCTTTCAACTGCTGGAGTAATTCCTTTAGAATACCAGGTATTTAAGCCAATATGATGATGATAGCCTCCGGCAGATAGAAATGCCGCTTGATCTCCATACCGCTGTGTGATGGCAAAGCCTAGCAACTCACTATAAAACTGAATGGACTGCTCCAAATTGCTCACTTTTAAATGCACATGTCCAATTCTTGTATGGGTAGGGATTTCATATTTCATTAACTAAATATAAAACCTTAAAATGATATATAGTTTATTTTTTGAAATATTAATAATATCAAAGATTCTTAAGCATAAAAAATTATAAAAATCATTTTTTATGCTAATTATACTGTTTCGATTCATAAAAATACATGTATTCTTTATAAATATCTTATTAATCATTAATTTAGCTTTATAAATAAGTTAAATATTATCAATTATGAGAACTATAGGCTCAAAAATTTATAAAAAATTCCTAGAAACTGAATCAAAAGCGGGAATTATTTTAATTATATGTGTTTTAATCTCAATTTTAGTTGCAAATTCCAGCATCGGACAATATTTTAACGAATTTTTGAATTTTAAGTTAGGGATTAATACTTCTGGTATTGATTTAAAGTTTACTTCTTTAAGCTGGATCAATGATGGCCTTATGGCAATCTTTTTTCTATACGTTGGTTTAGAGATTAAAAGAGAGGTTGTAGATGGAGAATTAAAATCCGTTAAGCAAGCTTCTTTACCTATTATAGCTGCCATTGGCGGGATGTTGGTGCCTGCTTTGTTATTCGCTTTAGTAAACATTGGCGGTGTAACTGCTAAAGGCTGGGGAATCCCGATGGCGACAGATATTGCATTTGCAATTGGTATTTTATCTGTACTAGGCAATAGAGTCCCTAATTCACTGAAAGTATTTTTAACTGCCTTAGCCATTGTTGATGATTTAGGGGCAATTTTAGTAATTGCAGTATTCTATACTTCTGATCTTCATTTTACGTATTTACTTTTTGCTGCAGGAGTTTTTGCTTTCCAAATGGCACTCAACTACTTTGGAGTAAAGAAGTTGGTGTTTTATATCATTCCAGGCATGGTGCTTTGGTATCTGATTCATCATAGTGGCATACATGCAACTATTGCTGGGGTACTTACCGCTATTGCTGTTCCTGCTACCAGTGAGAAAAGAAAACATTCTCCATTAGAAAAATTAGAATCATTGCTGAGCAACCCAGTGAGTTATATCATTATGCCTCTTTTTGCACTGGCAAATACCAATATCAAATTTGAATCAGAAATGATAAAAGGATTGACTAATCCATTGGGATTAGGAATTTTGGCCGGACTATTTATTGGTAAACCACTAGGCATTACCTTGGCATCTTGGGTGGCCATAAAACTGAAGCTGGCTAAAAAACCGAGAGCAGCCAATTGGAAACAAATTTCTGGAGTGGCCATGCTTGGAGGCATAGGCTTTACCATGTCAATATTTGTTTCGATATTATCCTTTGCTTCACCTTTATTTCAGCTGGAAGCCAAATTCTCTATTCTTCTCGCCTCCATTATATCTGCAACAGCAGGATATATGTTTTTAAATTACCTGAGCAAAAAGCAAGCTCCAGCATTGGTTAAAGAAAAAGCAGTAAAAGAAAATAAAGCTTACAATGCTAATGATAAATTAGAATTGGCTTAATCTTTAATTTTCTTAACAAATTCTGGGATTTGGCTTAAATAATCTTCAGAATTTCCAATTGTCTTTACAAAAGCGGATCCTACGATGGCACCATTTGCGTATTTACAAGCTCGAGAAAAACTCGTTTTATCTGAAATTCCAAATCCAATAATTAAAGGATTATTCAATTCCATTGCTTTTACCCTTTGATAATATTCTCCAATGGCATCGGATACATTTAATTCCTTCCCTGTGGTGGCAGACGAAGAAAGTAAATAAATAAACCCGTTAGAAAGGCTATCAATTTTCCTGATTCTTTCTTCTGAAGTCTGTGGAGTGACCAAAAAGACATTACTTAATCCATTTTTAATGAAGTCATCCTGATAAAGGTCTTCATACTCTGACAAAGGCAAATCAGGAACAATCACTCCGTCTATGCCTGCGTCAGCAGCAGCCTTGCAGAAATTTGATACCCCAAATTGTATCATTGGATTTGCATAGCCCATTAACAAAACAGGAATAGAGACTCTTGCCCTTAAATCTTGAAGTTGCTGAAAGAGCAATTTTAAGTTCATTCCGTTAGCAATAGCTACTTGAGAGCTATTTTGTATTACCGGTCCATCTGCCAGAGGATCTGAATATGGAAAACCTATTTCCAGAAAGTCAGCTCCTGCCTTTTCCAATGCTTCCGCTATTTTAAGGGTTGCTCCTATTTCAGGATAACCTGCTGTAAAATAAACGGATAATATATTTTCTTTCTTTTTATTGAAGAGTTCTTGCAGTCTATTCATGTTTATATTTTGATATAAGATTAAGGAGTAAAGAACAAAGATTGTTATCCTTAATCTTTGCTCCTTCTTCCTTCTAGTCTATCTAAAGGTTAAAGTATTTCATAAACGTATCCAAGTCTTTATCACCCCTACCGGAAAGACAAACCACCACAACGTCTTCTTTTTTAAATGTCATTTTTTCTAACTGTGCCAGTGCGTGAGCAGATTCAATAGCCGGAATAATACCTTCCATTTTTGAAAGGAGCAAACTTGCCTGCATCGCCTCATCATCAGTAATGCTTACATATTCTACCCTTTTAATTTTATGTAAATGAGCATGTTGTGGACCAATTCCGGGGTAATCTAACCCAGCGGAAATAGAATAAGGTTCAATCACCTGCCCATCTTCTGTTTGCATCAATATTGTTCTAGAACCATGTAAAACGCCTTCTTTGCCTAAAACAGAAGTAGCAGCAGAGTGACCCGAGTTGACGCCTAAACCTGCCGCTTCCGCAGCAATCAGCTTTACATTCTCATCTTCTAGAAAGTGATAAAACATCCCCATTGCATTGCTTCCCCCGCCTACGCAAGCCAATACATAGTCAGGCTGGTCGTTACCGGTGTGTTCAATCAATTGTTTTTTTGTTTCTAAAGAAATGATGGATTGGAACAAAGAAACCATTTCTGGATACGGATGTGGGCCAACTACAGAGCCAATAATGTAATGGGTATCCACAGGATTGTTGATCCAATCTCTCATGGCTTCATTAGTAGCATCTTTTAAAGTTTTACTGCCAGAAGTTGCAGGAATAACTGTGGCACCCATCATTTTCATACGGGCAACATTAGGAGCCTGTCTTTCAATATCCACTTCTCCCATATAAATCACACATTCTAATCCCTTTAAAGCACAAACCGTAGCCGTGGCTACGCCATGTTGCCCTGCTCCTGTTTCAGCGATGATTCTTTTTTTACCGAGTTTCTCCGCAAGGATAATTTGACCAACAGTATTATTTATTTTATGGGCACCAGTGTGGTTTAAATCTTCTCTTTTAAGATAGATTTGAGCACCATATTTTTCTGATAACCGCTTGGCTAAAAATAAAGGCGAAGGACGGCCAACATAATCTTTTAACAAGCTTTCGTATTCTTGCTTAAAATCTGGCTGAGCAATTATTTTCAAATATTCATTACGGAGTTCTTCTACATTTGGATAGAGCATCTCAGGAATATAAGCTCCGCCAAAATCTCCATAATATCCTTTTTCATTTACACGATAGTTCATTTTTTGTTCTTCTTAGTCTCTTAATAAATCAAAAGCTTTTTTAAGCTTTTCGATATCTTTTAATCCAGGTTCAATTTCAAATTTAGAGTTTAAATCTACTCCGTAAAAAAGAGGATGTTCAAATTGTTTTACCTCATCCAAATTCTCCAGACCTAAACCTCCACTTAAAATAAAGGGCATATTCAGTTTATAATTATGGAGTAAATCCCAATTGAATTTGACTCCCGAGCCTCCATGTTCAATTGTTTTTGTATCGAATAAAAAATAATCAACATTTTCTGTATAAGGTTTTAAAGTAGAGAAATCAAAATTTTCATCTATCCCAAAAGCTTTAAAAATAGTAAAACCTTTATTTTTTAAATCGAGGCAATATTCTGGTGATTCTTTCCCATGCAACTGTATGGTTTTTATTCCATAAAAATTAGTGAACTCTTCTACTTCATGGATTTGGGCATCTACAAAAACAGCTGTTTTATTGATCTGTTTTGGAATACCATCCAAATCCGATTTTTGAAAATCCAGTCCTATAAATCGCTTGGAAGGTGGATAAAATATAAAACCCATATAATCCGGGATTAGCTCCGACAAGGAATTGATATTATCCTTCTCTTTCATCCCACAAACCTTAATCTTTAAACTCATTTTAATTGCTCAATGCGATTAACTTTTCAAAAGATTTTAGTGCCTTTTTAGACAATAGTGCATTTTCTGCTTCGTAAAAACAATCGGCGAAAGCCTTATCCTGATCAATTGTTTTGATAGCCATTGCAGCATTGCATAAAACCACATTTTGCTGTGCTATTGTTCCTAAACCTGTAAGTACATCTTTAAAAATCTTTGCAGATTCTTCAACTGTACTTCCTCCAGATATTGTATTTGCTTCAATCTGCTCAAAGCCTAAACTTTGAATAGTATGAATTTGTTCTCCTTTATTTGAAAATGTTTTAAAATCACAGGTTAAAGAAATCTCATCGTATCCTTCTAAAGCGTGAAGAATGGTGTAATTAATAGTTGATTGTTGATAAAGATAGGCGTATAACCTTGCCAGTTCTAAACTAAAAACACCCACAATCTGATTTTGTGGTTGTGCCGGATTGACCATTGGACCTAACATGTTAAAAAATGTTTTTACCCCTAATTCCCTTCTAATGGGTGCAACAGTTTTCATGGCAGAATGGAACAAAGGAGCATGCAAAAAACAAATCCCTGCCTGATCAATTGATTTTTTTAACAAATCAACATCATTGGTGAATTTATAACCCAAATATTCCATCACGTTTGAAGAGCCACAGCCGGAAGAAACGCCATAATTCCCATGCTTTGCAACTTGATATCCTGCTCCTGCCACTACAAATGATGCCAGTGTGGAAATGTTAAAAGTATCTTTCCCATCTCCTCCTGTTCCACAGAGATCAACAAGCTCAAATTCCGAATTAATATTAACTGGGACACACAGTTCAAGCATGGCATCTCTAAAACCTTGAAGTTCATCTACAGTAATGCCTCTCATGCCATAAGCCGTCATAAATGCAGCCATTTGTGAGCTATTGTATTTACCTAAAGAGATATTCTTTAAAATCTCTTTAGACTCTGCTTGGTTAAATGTTTTCTGTTCAAATAAGTGATTTAAAATCGCTTTCATTTATTGATTTTTAATAATTTCTAATAAAAAAAGGGCTACCAAATGGCAACCCTTTTATATATCTTGTGGTAAAATAAAAAATGAGGTTTGCCTTACGAATTTTCGTAGTGCCACCACCAAATAATATTTACATTTAATTTTCTCATGTTTGTAGGACAAATATGGTAATTTTTTAAACATCCCAAAAATTAAAGTCAATTAAAGGGGAATTAATTTATGATCAGACTAAGAGGTAAAGCAAGAATAGATGAAGATTTAGGTTTCGGTAAAAACCCATCAACCAATAATCAGCGTTTACTGAATAAAGATGGAAGCTCAAATATCAGGAGAAAAGGCCTGCCGTTTCTAAAACCTCATGAAGCTTATAATTCCTTAATACACATGAGTTGGGGAAAGTTTTGGGGTGTAGTTTGCTTAGCCTACCTGTTCATCAATATCCTTTTTGCAACTATCTATTATTCTTTAGGAATAGAACATTTAAACGGTTCTAAAAGTACCACCGGATTTTACCAGTTTTTTGATGCATTTTTCTTTTCGGCACAAACTGTTGCCACTGTTGGTTATGGGCATTTAAGTCCTGCAGGGTTTTTAACAAATATTGTTGCTGCATTTGAATCTTTGATTGGTTTACTTTCTTTTGCTTTGGCTACCGGTTTATTGTACGGGAGATTCTCTAGACCTAGTGCGAAAATCATTTACAGTGAAAAAGTATTGGTTGCGCCATATAAAGAAGGCACTGCTTATATGTTCAGGTTAGCCAACTTAAGAAGCAACCAATTGGTAGAGCTTGAAATCAGTGTATTATTATCTTTTAATGAGCTGGAAAATGATAAACTAATCAGAAGATTTGTACCATTAGAATTGGAAAGAAACAAAATCAGCCTCCTTACACTCAGTTGGACAGTTGTTCATCCATTAGATGAAAAAAGTCCTTTATTTGGTTTAAGCAAGCAAGATTTAGTGGAAGGCGATGCCGAATTTGTAGTGATGCTGAAAGCTTTTGATGATGCATTCTCGCAAACAGTACACTCCAGAACTTCTTATAAGGCAAATGAAGTTTTATTTAATGCCCAATTTGACAACATTATTAAACCTGATGAGGATGGTGTATTTGCGATAGATATTTCTAAAGTAGGTGATTATTCTTTAACCTAACTTAGTTTAAATGAATAGGTTTTTGTTTTTGATCAAAGAGGTTTAGCATTCTTGCTTGTGCAACCATTTGAAGTATAATAATTCCAATCACAATGGCTATCAGAATTTGAAATGCATTTAAAAAACTACTTAAAAAAGTTTTTTCTTCATAAGCAGACATCAATTCTTTGCCAACTTTTTCTTGAACCTTGTTTAACTTATTTAAGTTAAGGTTGATAGCAGCTAAACTAAGCAAAGCGTTTTCTTTTTCATTTACAGAGGAAATTTTATTTGGAGAAATAATTTGTTTTACACTGATTAAATCCCTGTGTAGAGCTGTAAGAATCACCTTTTCTTCATTAACCAAATACGTATTTTTATATTTTTTTAAAAGCAAGTCAAATTCTTGATTGATGTGAGTAAGTTCCTGCTTTAAACCGTTGGTAAAATCAACATCTGATCTTGATTGATTGATGATAGAAATTCTTTGTTCATTTAAATTCCTCATTTCAAAAAGATCCACAGATGGGGTTAACCTATCTTTAATTACGGAAGAAACAGTTTCATCATTAGTATTGTCAATTACCCTTTCAATTATATTTGAAAAGATAATTGCGAGCATTAAAGCGGCTAAAATTGAAGCCGCTTTCATCTTCTCCTTAAAAAATAAAGACCATTTCATCATCAAAAAAATTTAGATTAATGTAAAATACTAAAATTGATGGTGCTATACAAAAAATTAGTTGGAATTGATAAAATCTATGATTTTATCATAAAGCTGATTACACCCAAAAATCATCTGAGTAATCATTCCTATATGTTTTTTTCCCTTTATTTCTTCTAAGGTGACTTTTTTACCCTGTTTCAGCATCTCATCACGAAAAGCTGGAGACTGCATTTTAATAGATTCGAATGTTTTCCCTCCCATAAACATCAGGTAAGGATCGTTAATATTGGTTATCTTATTATAAGGAGAAGCTTTTTTCCATTCTAATGGATCGCTTGTAAAGACTTTTAAAAAGCCTGGAACATATTCGTCATCGGTATTGATTTGCTTTTCTAAATATTGATGGATATCCAACCCAAAAGGATCATTTAAAATCACTCCTTTTATAGGATTTGGAAAACCTAATTTACCGAAATAAGTTTTATCAGCATCAATCAATGCAGCCAGATGCCCACCGGCAGAATGTCCCATCACAAAAATTCGGTGTGGGTTTCCACCATATTTAGCAATATTTTTTTTTACCCACATTACTGCTCTGGCACAATCAAAAGCCATTTCCTGATATTTTGCTTCTGGATAAAGTGGATAATTGATGATGACCGCAATTTTTCCTTTGCGGGCAAAGTTTCTCCCTAAAAACCAATAGGTATCTTTTTTACCGGTTGTCCACGAGCCACCATGTATAAAAACAATCACATCCTGGTTTTTTGCTTTTTTTTGATGGTAAACATCTAAAAGGTTTGCAGTTCCTTTATCGGCGTAAGCAATGTCTTTTTCTTTTTTAACTTTTGAGATGGATATAAATGACACAAATAGGAAGAGAGAAAGTATGATAATAAATTTCATTTTTTGCAGAGATTTTTGAAAATCCGGGAATTTTAGAATGTAAATTTTTAGGAGCTAATCTATAATTATGCCACACCTTGTTTACGAAATTTGAGAGCGGTTTGGTTTTTTTCTGCGGTCAAACTACTTAATCAACGGATCCTTCTCCTTTTTAAAGTGATTGTAAACCAATTTATCCAAAAATTTAGGGATAAATTTCTGCAACGTAACGGTCAGCTTTCCCTGTCCTGTCATCACCAATAGTCTTTTTCTGTTTTCAACTCCGTCAGCAATTATTTTGGCAACTTCTTCACTGGTCATCATTTTGCCTTCATCCATGGAGGATTCGCCTTGTGGCAAAGCACTATCATTTAAAGCTACGTTACGTATGTTTGAAGCCGTAAAA
>JBDSHZ010000139.1:0-31411 GCA_039918235.1 Pelobium sp. | reverse complement strand
CACATAGCGAACGGATCGCTTGTAAAAACTCATCACTTGCCACTCTTATGCCTCCAACTCCTTGAATCCCCTCAATAATTACTGCACAAATCTCTTCCCCTTCATCTTCAAAAACATTTTTTAATGCTTCCACATCATTAAAAGGAAGAAATATCACATTAGAATTCTGATTGATAGGAGCAACAATTTTAGGATTATCAGTTACCGAAACCGCCAAAGAAGTTCTGCCATGAAATGCTTTGCTAAAAGCAATGACTTTCTTTCTGCCATTGGCGAAAGAAGCCAGTTTCAATGCATTTTCGTTAGCTTCTGCGCCGGAGTTGCACAAGAAAAGTTGATAATCTTCTTTACTAGAGACTTTACCCAGCTTTTCTGCTAATTCTACCTGCAAAGGAATCTCAATTGAGTTGGAATAAAACCCAATTTTATTTAACTGATTGGTCAATCGCTCTACATAATGTGGGTGCGTGTGTCCAATAGAAATCACTGCATGACCACCATATAAATCCAAATATTCCTGCCCTTTATCATCCCAAACCAAGCTTCCCTCGCCTTTTACGATATTGATATTGTTGATTGGATATACGTCGAATAGTTTCATTTTTTTTGAGTTGTAAGTTGAAAGTAAAAAGTTTAAAGTCTTGTATAGCTGGTTAAAAAGATATAAACAAAAGTTTAAAGTCGTACTTTCTTGATTAATGAAATCAACATTGCTTTGATTTCTCCAATAGATTTCTCAAGAACAAGAAAATCTTGTTCTTTTATATAATTCAGTTCTTTTGATAACAATAATAAATATTCTACTTCTTGAGAAGAACCAAGTTAAATTTGTAAAAATGATGCAAAATCTTTTTGCGTAAATCGACCACTACCTTCTGCTATGTTAGTAGGTATAGATGAGGAAGCTCTTCTTAGTTGGCTAACCAGACCGAATATCTCTTCTTTTGGATATAATTTAGTCACTTTATAAATTTCAAGTGTTAAATCATGTGACTTTTTCCAAACCTGAAGGTCTTTGTAGTTTTGCATACTTTTTACTTTAAACTTTCCACTTTAAACTAAAAAAAAGATGCTTTCAACCTCAACCCCATCGTCTCCTCCAATCCAAACATTAAATTCATGTTTTGAACTGCTTGTCCGGATGCGCCTTTTAATAAATTATCTATGATGGATATTATCATTAGTTTATTGCCATGTTTCTCCAAATGAATTAAACATTTATTGGTGTTTACTACTTGCTTTAAATCTATATTCTGTTTGCTGAGGTGAGTAAATGGTGCGTCGACATAAAAATCCTGATAGATTTTCTCTGCTTCTTCTAAATTTAAATCGCAATCTAAATACATGGAGGCAATAATTCCGCGAGGGAAAGCGCCACGATATGGAATGAAATTGAGCCTCACCCCCGACCCCTCTCCAAGTGGAGAAGGGAGATTGAACGTCACTCCCTCTCCTTCGGAGAGGGTTGGGGTGAGGCTATTTAGGCTTTCGCCGATTTCATTCAGATGTTGATGCTCAAAAGCTTTATAAACCGATAAATTGTTGTTTCTCCAACTAAAATGAGAAGTAGCTCCGGGTTTTTGCCCAGCTCCAGTAGAACCTGTGGTTGCAGAGATATGAACTTCTGATTTTAATAATCCTGAAGCAGCCAATGGTAATAATGCCAACTGCAAACAGGTTGCAAAACAACCAGGATTAGCAATATTCTGAACAGATTTTATTCTCTCTTTATTGAGTTCGGGTAAACCATAAACGAATTTCCGATTTCCGATTTCCGATTTCTGATTTAACCTAAAATCTTGAGAAAGATCAATGATTTTGATATTATCATTAAAAGAGTTCGCTTCCAAAAATTTTCTGGCATCGCCATGGCCTACACAAAGGAAAAGTACATCAATTTCTTGTGAAAGCTGATCGGTAAATTTTAAATCAGTGTCGCCTAATAAATCAGTATGAACAGCTGAAATTAGATTCCCCGCGTTGCTATTGCTATTTACAAAAGTAATTTCCGTTTCCGGATGATTCACTAAAATCCGCAATAACTCTCCACCCGTGTAACCTGCTCCTCCTACAATTCCAACTTTAATTTTTTTCATGTTTAGTTTGTTAGTGTTTGGTTTGTTTGTTAGAGAATATCGCTCTGATTAACTTACAACCTATAACCTACCAATTTTTTACTGCCAAAATATGCTTTAAGCTTTTTGCATTTAGCTTTCGGCCTGATTCACTTTATGCCAAATACTCACTTGATTTCCGAAAATTTTAGAAAAACCTTTCACATCTTCGCCAGTGTAACCTTCATTCATTTCGCCGTAACTGCCAAATTTGCTGCTCATCAAATCATTATCCGATTCAATTCCGATCACTAAAAAGCGATATGGCAATAGCTGGACAAATACTTTTCCGTTAACTGTTTTTTGAGTATTGGTTAAGAACGCTTCAATATCTCTCATCATAGGATCGTGAAATTGACCTTCATGCATCCAGTTTCCGTAAAACATAGATAATTGGTCTTTCCAGCTTAGTTGCCATTTGGTAAGCGTGTGTTTTTCTAAAGAATGGTGCGCTTTAATAATCACCATTGGCGCTGCCGCTTCAAATCCTACTCTTCCTTTAATGCCTATAATGGTATCGCCAACATGAATATCTCTACCAATGCCAAATGGAGCCGCAATTTCTTGCAAAGTTTGGATCGCTGCTGTTGGATGATTGAATTTTTTTCCATTCACACCAACCAATTCTCCTTTTTCAAACTCCAATTCTAAATCTTCAGGTGCTGATTTGGTCATTTGGGTTGGCCAAGCTTCTTCTGGCAACATTCCTTTAGATGATAATGTCTCTTTACCTCCAACTGATGTTCCCCAAATCCCTTTATTGATAGAGTATTTTGCTTTTTCGGCATTGATTTCTACACCGTGTTTATGTAGGTATTCAATCTCTGCTTCGCGACTTAATTTTAAATCTCTGATAGGAGTGATGATGCCTACTTTTGGAATCAAGATGTTAAAAATCATATCGAAACGAACCTGGTCATTTCCTGCTCCAGTGCTTCCATGAGCAACAAAATCAGCATCTATTTTTTTAGCATAATTTCCAATGGCTGTTGCTTGAGTTACACGTTCAGCACTTACAGAAAGTGGGTAGGTGTTGTTTTTTAACACATTCCCAAAAACCAAATATTTAAGACAGGAATCATAATAACCTTTAACAGCATCAACCGCGTGGTGAGAAGTTACGCCTAAACTATATGCTCTTTGTTCAATCTCTTTCAATTCCTCATCTGAAAATCCACCTGTATTTACAATTACAGAATGAACTTCCAGATCTAAATCTTTAGTTAAATATATGCAACAAAATGAGGTGTCTAAACCTCCGCTAAATGCTAAAACAACTTTCTTTTTCATGATATAAGTATTGAGTAGTGAGATGATAGATATGAGACTTATTGAATTTACTACAAAGTATTTTTCTCAATTCTCATATCTATCATCTCAAATCTTATTGTGTTAAACTTACCGCAACACTTTTTGTGAAGCTTTTTAATTTTTTTTCTATTCTTTCAAATAAAGAAGCCTTATGAGTGATGTTTTTCAATCTTTCTTCCTCCAATGATTTTTTTTCTTCAGGATCATAAAGCATCGCAGTGCACATACAGTTCTGGCGACCTTTACTCATCAAGATATCATAGTTTACACAGCTTTGGCAACCTTTCCAAAAATTCTCATCCTGAGTTAATTCAGAATAGGTTACCGGCTCATAACCTAAATCAGAATTGATTTTCATTACTGCTAAGCCTGTTGTTAAGCCAAAAATTTTAGAATTTGGATATTTCTGACGGGAAAGCTCAAAGATTTTAGTTTTAATGGCTTTTGCCAAACCTGCTTTTCTGTAAATAGGATTGACTATTAAACCTGAATTTGCTACAAAATCGCCATGGCTCCAGGTCTCGATATAGCAGAAACCTGCCCATGTACCATCTTTATGCAAAGCAATTACTGCCTTACCTTCCAATATTTTGTTAGCAATATATTCTGGTGAACGTTTGGCAATACCTGTTCCGCGAGCTTTGGCAGATTCGGCCATTTCATCACAGATGATTTCTGCGAAACTTGTATGTTGCGAACCTGCAACTAGTATGTTAAAATCGTGAGTATGCATTTATTTCGAGTGGAACTCAATCCACAGTTTTAATAAATAATAAATTTTTAAGGGAACCATTCAAGATGGCCAATAGATTAGGAGATTCTCAGATTAATCAAAATCTGGGAATGTGCAGGGGTCGTCGTCGTAAAGAGATTGTTCTTGAAGAAGGTAAACAAATAAACATAGCAAGTGCTATTTCCTTTGAGGAAGTAATACACTTATCTGTATGCGCATGAGTTTGTTTCATTTTCTTTAGCTATCAGGGAGTTAACCTGTTTTCTAACGCAAAAGAGCACATAATTTTTATTAATTACAACATTTAATTGAATTAATAATGTTTTGTTGATTTTATCTTAACGATGATTTTGAACCAAATACCGAAACAGGCTAAGGTTTATAAGTTAATTATCAAGTAGGTTTTAAGCTAAGAATTGGTAACGTGTGCTTTTTTTTGCATTCAGTAACTATCCAAATAGCAATACAAGATAAAGCGAATAGCCAATTATTGAGTGCCTAAATTAAGCTTTTCTAAATCTAATGATCCTACACCAATGCATCAATTTTAAAACAGGGTATACAGGGTCAATTTCAAACCATTTTTTAGCAAAATTGGGGCTATTAGGGAATTTATGATGATTATTCTGGAATAACTCGCCTAACATTAAGAAATCAAAAGGGGTACTGTTCTTGGATTTATCCTGATTATCAAAGTTTGAATAGCCATATTTATGACCGCACCAGTTTACTACAGCGCCATGTAAAGGCCCCATCACAAAATGAAAAGGTAATAACAACCACATCCACCATTGAGTTGCGAAAACAACATAAAAAGCAATGTAACCTAATGAAAACAGAATTCGTGAAGTGAGCGAAATACCTAAGTTGTCTATAAATTTCCATTCTGGATATTCCCCTCTAAATTGTGGTTCTGGTTGCTCTAAGTCTTTTTCATAAATCACATATTGTCCACGGGTGTTCCACATCATTTGAAATACATCTTCAAAAAAATGAGGAGAGTGAGGGTCTTTCTCCGTATCAGAGAAAGCGTGGTGCATACGGTGCATAATTGCGTAAGCCTTTGGTTTTAAATATGATGCGCCTTGGCCTATGTAAGTTAAAATGTAAAAAAACCTATACCAAAACGGGTTAAGACTAAACATTTTATGTGAAGCATAGCGATGTAGGAAAAATGTTTGCACAAAAAGTGAAATGAACCAATGCGCTATAAAAAAAATTATGATATACATTTATGGTGGATTATAATTTAGGAGCAATCAATTTGATATTCTTCATTGATAAGGATTTTGCTAAAGAATTGTTTTTTCCTTCTGTAGGAATTCTTTATTTAATTTTATAATGTTTCTTTTGGTTTATGATTAATATAACGCCTTTGCTGAATTGAAATTATTGAAATGAATAGTTGATTTTTGCATTTGATTGAGTTGATGGTAAGTTTGTGCTAATCCTATTTCAACATCAATTATATAAACTTTAAGTGAATTGGTGATCAAATTTTTTGCTTTTAAAATATTGTTAAGTGCTAAAGAATGATCCCCTACCTGATTTTAAACTTTAGCCAAAAGTAACAAAGATTTAATTTCCCCCAATCTCGAATTTCTTTTTTCTGAAAGCGTATAAGCCTGAATAAAAAACCATTTAGCTTCTGTAAGTCTTTTAGCCAGTAAATAGATTTTTCCTAAGGATAAATAGCATTCCTGCTCTTGGTTTTTATTTACGCCCATTGCTAAAACCTTCTTTAAGATGATATTTTCAGCATTCTTTGTGTTTCCTTTTTCAATTTCAATGGTCACTCTTTGTAATAAATTATCAATCAATTTGCTTTTTTTATGGGATTTGCTCAGTAACAATTCGATATGATGATTAGCTGTTGATGCTTCTTCATAGCTATTTTTTAAGATGTATAATTCATAAAGGTTTTGATTTACTACAATTCTGTTTAAGGTATCCTTTAAAAATGTATACTTTAATAAAGCATTAGAAAAGTGTAAGATAGATTTTTCATATAAACCCTCATAAGCAAAATTAATAGCTTGTAATTTTTCATTTTGCGCACTTAATTCAATTATTTTTTTTGAAAATAAAGTATCCCTAATAACTATTTTAGAATAAAGTGTTGGCAAAATATTTTTTTGATTCAATCCGCTGAAATAAATATTTTGATCTAACGGCAACCACCCAGAAACAATAAAACTTTTAGCATCTAAAAATCTGAGTTCTTCTGCAATCAAGAATTTAGAGTGAAAAGATTCTGCTGCAACAACTTTTTGTTCAGCTGAATAATTAGAGGAGAATACAATCGATGATTTTGCCATCATCAATAGAAGAATAAAAAGGTGATTCTTGAAATTGTTCATTAAATGAAATATAATTGAAGATACGCTTCTCAAACGCAAAATCTCTTAAATGATTTTTCTTAGTACTTTTACAGTTAAACCAATTAAAGAAATGGAAAACAAACTGAATCGTCCGGTAAGGGTTTTAGTAGCAAAAGTAGGTTTGGACGGTCACGATAGGGGAGCAAAAATAATTGCCACTTCTCTGAGAGATGCAGGTATGGAAGTGATTTATACCGGCTTAAGGCAAACTCCAGAAATGGTGGTAAATACAGCTTTACAAGAAGACGTGGATGCTATTGGAGTATCCATTCTTTCTGGTGCACATATGACGGTTTTTCCTAAAATCATGAAGTTATTAAAGGAAAAGGAAATGAATGATGTGCTGATCACAGGAGGTGGAATTATTCCTGAAAAAGACGCATTAGAATTGACTGCTATTGGGGTTGGTCAACTATTTACTCCGGGCACACCTACCACAGAGATTGTGGCATACATTAATGAGTGGGTTCTCCAAAACAGAAACTTTTAATTAAATAAGATGAGTTACGCAAATATTTTAGAAGAGATTAGAGAAGAGACCTTATTAATTACCATTAATAGAGAAAAAAAACTAAATGCTTTAAATAGAAATACGCTTAAGGAATTACATTTAGCGGTTAAAAATGCTCAAAATAATGTTGCTATTGGCGGTATTATTATTACTGGAGCAGGAGAGAAAGCTTTTATTGCTGGCGCTGATATCAGTGAGTTTTCCTCCTTTAATCAGGAGGAGGGAAGTGCATTATCAAAAGAAGGGCATTTGTTAGTTTTTGATTTGATTGCAAATAGTAATAAACCGGTTATCGCCGCTATAAATGGTTTTGCCTTAGGCGGAGGATTGGAACTGGCTTTGGCCTGCCATATTAGAATTGCTGCTGATCATGCTAGATTGGGACTTCCGGAAGTTACTTTGGGCTTAATTCCAGGTTACGGAGGAACTCAAAGACTTACCCAATTAGTTGGAAAAGGGAAGGCAATGGAGATAATTTTAACAGCCGATATGATTAATGCAGCAGAAGCGTTAGGAATTGGCTTGGTGAATAAAGTAGTAATTGCGGATCAGTTGTTAGATAGTTCATTTGCCTTAATGGACAAGATTCTTTCACGCTCTCCTAAAGCAATTACTGCAGCAATAGTTGCCATCAACGCTTCATTAGACTCCAATAAAGATGGTTTTAAAACTGAGATTGATGAATTTGGGAAATGCTTTGGAACTGCAGATTTTAAAGAAGGAGTAAGTGCATTTCTAGAGAAAAGAAAAGCTTCCTTCAATAGAAATTAAAAAATTTATAGATTATATTAATTAATTAAAAGTTAATTATGTAGAATGTTTTTCCCATCTAAAATAAATAATTTATATTCGTTAGGTTATATTAAACGATAGAGCTTTATAATTCCAGATATATTCATGAAGAGAATCCTTATTGTAGATGATGAAGTAAATATTGGACTTTTGCTTTCTAAATTTCTTTCAAGAAATGGATATGAAGCTAAGACAGCAACTTCAGGATCTTCTGCATTCGAAATATTAGGTACAGAAAGCTTTAACCTCGTATTATGTGACTTTAGATTAGAGGATACTGATGGAAGGGAAGTATTAAAAAGGATAAAGTTGCTTTATCCAAGAACCGGAGTAATAATTATCACCGGCTATTCTGATATCAAATTAGCAGTAGAATTAATTAAAATGGGGGCTTATGATTATATTACAAAGCCTTTATATCCAGATGAAATATTAAATACCATTAATAAGGCTATTGATACTCAACAAGCTTTAAATGAAGAAATGGACAAACCTAAGTCTATTTCTGAAAGTCCTAAAAATAGAGAGATTAAGAAACCATCTTCTGAAAATGAAAAATATGTTATCGGTCAAAGTTCGGTAGCAAAAGAATTAATGAGGCAGATTGATTTGGTTTCCCCTACAAATTATAGTGTGATTTTGATTGGTGAAAGCGGTACGGGAAAAGAGTCTGTTGCCCAAAGTATCCATATGAAAAGCCCAAGAAGAGACAAGCCTTTTGTAGCCATGGATTGTGGTTCATTAACTAAAGAACTTGCAGGATCTGAATTTTTTGGACATGAAAAGGGGTCATTTACAGGCGCTTTATATACCAAAATAGGACATTTTGAAATGGCCAATGGGGGAACTTTATTTTTAGACGAAGTAGGGAATTTGTCTTATGAAATACAGGGAGCCTTATTAAGAACAGTCCAAGAAAGAAAGGTAAAGAGAATTGGATCAACCAAAGAAATTGATTTAGATGTTAGAATAATTGTTGCAACCAATGAAAATTTAATTGATGCCATCAGCAAAGGAAGATTTAGGGAAGATTTATATCATCGTTTCAATGAATTTGGCATTTACATGCCACCATTAAGAGAAAGAGGAAAGGACATTTTAATTTTTGCCGAGTATTTTCTACAGTCGGCAAATAAGGAATTAGATAAGGATGTAAAAGGTTTTTCACCAGAAGTGGAAGAATGTTTTCTTACTTACCCATGGCCTGGGAATGTAAGAGAGCTTAAAAATGTAATGAGAAGAGCAGTACTGTTAAGTGAAGGTGATTTTGTGCAGTCAAAAGCTTTGCCTTTAGAAATATCAACCCATTCTAAAGCTTCGGCTTTTGAAAATGCTTTAGAGCTCAGCTCATCCGGTCAGTTTAAAGATAAAAAGTTAGACCTTAAAAATGCAGCACTCGAGGCAGAATATGAAACTATTCTAAAAGTTTTAAAGGATGTAAATTTTAATAAAACCAAAGCAGCACAACTTTTAAATATTGATAGAAAAACGCTTTATAATAAAATGAAAGCAATAAACATAGAATAGTAAGCAGTTAACTAAAGCATTTTGCCATTACAAACAATTTCAATAGGTCGTAAAAAAGGTGGACTAAATATTCCGATGGGATATTTCTGGGCAATCTTTTTGATTTGTATTGCTCCAACCATATTGTCAATTTTTGGTGTTGAGATCAGCTATAATGGCTACAGAATTATCTCTTTCACAAGAATCACTCAAAATATATCAACAGAACTGATCCTTGGAAAAACCTTTTCCACCGTTTGGATAATTTTCAGTATTGCAATTGCCGTATTCACTTGCATTCTCACCCTGTTAGATTTTAGGGTAAAGAAAGATATTGCAGCACCCCTCATTGGACTTGCACTTTTGTGCACTTCTATTTTTGACATGGCCCACCTTTTAATTGTTTTAGAGGCAGTAAAGGTGAATGTTAGTTTAGATGAAGCCATTTATCTAAGTTGGTTTATAAGCAGGGTATTAAATGCTTCACTACTTATCATCGCTACATTCTTAATTCTTGGTATAAATCCAAACAGATATAAAGATGACCGAAAAATAATTGTATTAGTCAGAACAATCGGTTTTTCTTTTTTTACAATTACGCTCGCTCTTATCATATATACTTTTAATGCTAAGGAAATCCCGGATTTCTTTATACAGAGAGAAGCTTTTTTTACTCACCCTTTTGAGCTCGTCAGTATTTTTCTTTTTCTGATATGGGGTGCGTTAATCATGCCTAAACTCTTAAGAGATTATAACGGAATTTTCTTTCAGATGCTCATCTTGAGCATGATTCCGGCTATATTTTCAAATGTTCACATGGCGGTTTTTTATAAGAATTTTGATATCGAATATAATTTTGCCCAATTCTTAAAACTCATTACTTACCTGGTTCCGTTAATAGGGATAAGTTTAAATTATTCCAGAAGTATTACTACCCAGCATCAAATGAATTTAGTACTTGATGAAGAGATTAAATCTAAAGAAAAGATTCAGAAAGATCTGGAACGAAGACAGAGCTTGCTTCAACATGCGGAAAAACTAGCAAACATGGGAAGCTGGGACTTGGATGTGGTAACCAAAGAAATCAATTTCTCCGATGCCTTATATCGAATCTTTGGTTACATGCCCAATTCTATTTCTCCAAATTTGGATTTAATGTATAACATGATTATGCCCGATTATAGGGCAGAATATAAAAAAATGTTAGAGGATGCGATTAAGCATCAGTCTTCATTTAATACAGAATATGAAGTTTTATGGGTAAATGGTGAAAGAAGGTATATTTTAGCCCAATGCAGATACATCAACACTGATAAAAAGATTATTGGAACTTGTTTAGATATTACAGAACTTAAGGAAACCACTCAAAAATTATCTCAAAATGAAACCTTGCTTAAAGAGGCAGAGTCCATTTCTCATAATGGAAGTTTTGAATGGTTTAAAGGGATTGATCATTTTTTCTGGTCAGAAGAAATGTTTAGGATCCATGGTTATGAGCCCAATTCTGTAGAGATCACATTAAATTTTTATAAAACTTTGGTGCATCCAGATGATATGGACAAGTGCCAAAAATTAATAGAAAAAATATTAAAAGATAAAAAAGATTTTGCGGTAGAATTTAGAATCATTAGGCCTAATAAGGATATAAGATATGTTTACCTCACCGCAAAAATCATCAATAATAAAGAGGAAAGTATCAATAAGATTATTGGTAACCTTCAGGATATTACGGAGCTTAAAAATGCCGCATTATTATTAGAAAAGACGGAAAGTATCTATAAAACAATTGCGGGAAATGTGCCTGATTCTATAGTGCTGATGTATGATAAGAATTATGACCTCATTTTATTTGATGGGCCAATTATAGATCATATAAAATTTAAGAATGAGCTTTATACGGGTATTAATCTGAAAGAATTATTCCCAGAAGAAGAGTATTACCTTAATGCGGAGTTTCTACAAAAAGCATTTAACGGGCAAGAGCAACAGATTGAGAAAGAATTTGATAATGAGAAAACTTTCATGATTGACTATAAACCTGTGAAAAATGTTGTAGGAGATATTTTCAATGTGATGGTGGTAATGCATGACATTACGGAGATTAAAAAAGTGCAGAAGAGCTTAGAATCTAAGGTAGAAGAACTAAACCGTTCAAACCAAGATTTGGAGCAATTTGCTTACGTAGCTTCACATGATTTGCAAGAGCCACTAAGAAAAATCAGAGCATTTGGAGATAGGCTACAGACTAAATTTAGTAGCAACATCGCAGAAGAAGGCTTAGATTATATTAAAAGAATGCAAAGTGCATCTGAGCGGATGCAGACTTTAATTGATGATTTACTCACTTTTTCTAGGGTAACACGTACTGATGAAGGATTTGTAGAAGTAGACCTTCATGATCAGATTCAGAAAATAATAGAAGATTTAGAGTTTACCATTGAGAAGAAAAATGCCACCATTGAACTTACAATTAATCATAAAATCATTGCTGTTCCCGGCCAAATAAGACAATTATTCCAAAATTTAATCAGTAATGCCATTAAATTCACAGTTGAAGGAAAACCTCCTTTAGTTGAAATTAAGTCAGAGATATTAAGAGGAGACGCACTTTCTCCTGAATTAGAACAAAATAAAGATTATTGCAGAATTGTGGTTAAGGATAATGGGATTGGGTTCGATCAGCAATACGCAGATAAAATTTTTGAGCTCTTCCAAAGATTGCATACCAGAAACGAGTACCAAGGAACTGGTATTGGTTTAGCAGTATGTAAGAAAATTGTAGAGAAACATAATGGATTAATAAGAGTAAGCAGTAAGCAAAATGAAGGTACAGTTTTTACCATTATATTGCCTGTAAACCAAATAAGTTAACAAGAAGAGATGACAAAAAAATCTATTTGGATTGCAGATGATGATCCGGATGACAGGATGATTATTAGAGAAGCATTTGAAGAAAACCATTACGCAGAGGGGATAAGTTTTTTTGAAGATGGGGAAAAGGTTCTTCTAAGAATTAATGAAGAACAGGATGATCTGAATGATCAATACCCTGATCTTTTTATTCTTGATTTGAATATGCCAAAGGTAAACGGCGTGGAATTACTGACTTGGGTAAAACAGAGTGAGAAGACCAAACACATCCCTGTTGTGATTTTTACAACTTCAAGCAGTAAGACGGATAAGGAGAAAGTAATAAAACTTGGTGCGGATGAATTTATCACTAAACCAATCAGGTTTGAATTAATGCTGAAAATTACAAAAGAACTCATAGAAAAGTATGGCTAATATGAAACCTGTAAGAGTATTATTAGTAGATGATGATGAAGATGATTATATCTTAACTAAAGATATTTTTAATGAAATTCCTCAGAGAGAGAATTATAAATTGAGCTGGATCAATAATTATGAAGAGGGCATTAATGCCATGCTTAAAAGCCATTATGATATCTATTTAGTTGATTATAGATTAGGAAAGTATACTGGATTAGATCTATTAAATGAGGCAATTAAATCCAACGTTAATGAGCCTATCATCATCTTAACCGGTAAAGGAGATTCTAAAGTAGATGAAGAAGCATTAGAAACCGGCGCTGCAGATTATTTGGTTAAAGATCAGATTAATCCTTACACCATAGAGCGTTCTATCAGATACGCCTTAAAGCATAAATTAACTTTGAAGGCTTTAAGAGAAAGTGAAAACAAGTTCAGAATTATTTTTGAGCGTTCTAAAGAGCCTTTTATGATACTAGACTCTTCGGGTACTATTAAAGATATGAATAAAGCTGGGCTAAAATTCTTTGGCTATTCAAAAGAAGAATTAGATAACCTGAATGGTACACAGCTTTATTACCGTAAACAAGATAGTTTAAGATTTTCTGAACTAATGGATGAGAAAGGCGCAATTAATGATTTTGAAACAGATTTTATCACTAAAAATATTGAAGTAAAAAAAGTTTCAATTTCAGCATTTCTTCAAATAGATCAACATGCAACACAAGAATTATATTATTGCATAATTCACGACATCACGGATAGGAAAAAAGATGAAAGAGCTTCTTTAGATGCTGAAAAGATTGCTGTAACAGAAAGAATTGCAAAAAGCCTGGCCAAAGAGATCACAAATCCGTTATCTAACATTGATTTATCAATAGACCAGTTAAAAATGCAGTTACAGTCTGATGATGATTCTGTAAATCTATACATCGATATTATTAAGAATAATTTTGAAAGAATAAATCTTTTGATAGGCGACTTTATTAATTCTACTCAATCTATTGAATTAAATATTCAACCCAAAACATTGAATATGTTGATAGATGAAAGCATTGATAAGGCTTACCCTGATATTGAAAAAGGAGCAATAAAATTCAATAAAGATTTCAATAATACAGATTTGTTGGTAGATGTAGATTATGATAGAATGACACAAGTTTTCTATCATATATTGATGAATGCAGTTCAAGCATCTCCAAGAGAAATCCATATCAAAGTTTATGAAGCTAATAATCAAGCGAAAATTGAAATCATAGATGATGGAGAAGGAATTTCAGAAGAGAATCAAGGTAAAATTTTTGAACCGTTTTTTACTACCAAACAAAAAAACGTGGGACTTGGTTTAACCAATGCACAAAAGAATATTATTAACCATAAAGGAAAGCTAGAGTTGGAAAGTAGTCAGGGAAGGGGCTCGAAATTTATTGTCACTTTACCTTTAGCCAACCAAACTCAATTATGGGATGCATTTAAGTAAAGTAATTAATAATGTTTTTGGTTAAAAAATAAGTTCAATAAATAAAAAATTAAACAAAAAAAGCTTCGAAGGTAATTCGGAGCTTTTTTTGTTTAATTTTAATTTGAAAATTAATTTTTAATTTATGTCAGTATTTTCCTACAAGCAAAGAAATGTATTGGTACTTGTAATCCTCATTATACTGGCAATTGTAATTCTTTACAGTATTAGAGAATTATTCACTGCTTTTCTAGGGTCTATTATTCTGTACACTATTTTTAGACCGCTGTATATTTATTTAAAAAAGAAAATTGGGTCGGTATTTTCAGCAATAAGCATTATTGTTTCCTCATTTATCATCATTATCATTCCTTTTTTTACACTCAGTTATATGGTTGTGAATAGGTTGACAAACTTGAAGAAGGATCAATTTATGGTAAAAGCAATGATTTCTAGACTGGATGATTTTGTAGGGCTTAAGCTCAACCAACCTAATTTAATTGATAAGTATGTGGCTAAATTCAGTGATTTTGTTCAAGACTTATTTCCAACTGTTGTAGGCGGCGCTTTAGGGATATTTCTTACCGTGACGGTAATGTATTTTATTCTATACTTTATGTTTGTACAGTATGAGGAATTTGAAAAAAACCTGCTGAAATATGCGCCATTAAGAGAGCACCATGCTATTCAATTCGCTGTTGAGTTAAAGAATACAACCTATTCAAATATTCTTGGGCAAGGGCTTATTGCGCTGGTACAAGGATTATTAGTGACCATGTGTTTTTTTATAACAGGATTAAGTGATGCTATTTTTTGGGGTGTTATTAGTATGTTTCTATCTTTTATGCCGGTTATTGGGGCACCAATAGTCACCATTCCAACGGCCATTATTCTGTTGATTAACGGACAGCATTGGCAAGGTGTTTTTATGCTTCTATTTACTTTAATCGTTATTATAAATATTGATAATGTAATTAGGTTTATGATCAATAAGCGTTTGGCAGATACGCATCCAATAATTACAGTGATTGGAGTAATCATTGGTTTGCCACTATTTGGCTTTGCTGGGTTAGTTTTTGGTCCTCTTTTACTTTCTTGGTTTATTCACCTTTTAAACGTTTATGAAATAGATAAGACTGCTCAAGAAAGATTAGAAAACAGAATAGTTAATTCTGAGTGACTATTTTGAATTTAAGAGATATTTTGGCATTGTATTTTCTTTAGTATAGTGAACTCAATAAATTCTCAAATAATAAATTAAAAAACATTAAACATGAAAGATAACTCAAAATCATTAGTTGCATTAGTTGCTGGTTTGGCAGCTGGAGCTGTAGTAGGATTATTATTTGCACCTGAAAAAGGTTCAGAAACCAGAGATAAATTATCAGAATCTTTAAAAAATTTAGGAGATAGCATTAAAGAAAAAGCAGCAGAGGAAATAGATAATCTTACTGAATTTAAAGATAAAGTAGTGAGCAACCTGAAAACCAAGATCAAACAGGCTGATGAAGATTATGTTGAAGAAACTGATAATGCTTAAATAAAATTGATTAATGGAAGAAGCTAATGAAAAAGGTCTGAATGAAATTATAAGCAGGCTCAAAATTTATTTAAATACCAGAATGCAATTAGGGAGATTAACCTTAATTGAAAAAGGTGTTTTGTTGTTTGCCAATTTAATTACAGACGGTTTAGTGCTACTATTCTTAACACTGGCATTTATATTTCTAAGTTTCGGTTTAGGCTTTTACATTTCTGAATTAATTGGAAATACTTTCGCTGGATTTTTCATAGTTGGGGGTTTTTACCTACTTATTGCTTTGATTATATTCTTTATAAAAGATAAGCATTTAGAAAAGTACATTATCAATGGAATGATTAAAAAGATTTTTAAAAACGAGGAGCAATAATGACTAAGATAAAAGTTCACAATTTAGATCAACTCCAATTAAGAATCGCTCAGCTTAAAATTGAAAAAGCAGAGCAGGAAATATTCTTTAATCAGAAATGGATTAAAACCCAAGATATGATTAGTAGTCCCATTAACTTTGTGAAGGGATTATTAACTACAGTTGGATTAAGAGGCAGAGATAAAAATAATGCTACACCTTCAAATGCAGATTGGGCTACAAATTTAGCTAGGGTATCATTACCTTTTCTTCTTAACAGAACAATTTTAAGAGGCAGAGGCTTTATTTTGAAATCCTTAGTGACCCTTATTTCTCAGAATACCATCAACGCCAAAAGTTTTAATAAAAATAAACTGGCAGGTTGGATTGATAATATTACAGGATGGGTTGACGGTATTTCCAGTAAGAAAACAAAAAAAAGAAAATTAGAGGTTGACTATGGAATTCCAGAAGACAGTGAAACCTATTCCGGTGGACCAGTTCATTAAAATAAAAGGTCAGATTTTAAAAATCTGACCTTTTTCTTTATATATGTTTTGATAAGAAATCTTGGTAAGCCAGTACTACACCTTCTCTTAAATTCACTTTATGCTTCCATCCTTTACCATGAAGCTTGCTTACATCCATCAGCTTACGCGGAGTTCCATCAGGTTTACTGCTATCAAAAACTAATTCACCTTCAAAACCAATAATTTCTTTAATCAGTAATGCCAAGTTTTTAATGGTCAAATCTTCTCCTGTACCAACATTTATCAAATTTGGTTCATTGTAATTCTGCATCAAATAAAAACAGGCATCTGCCAAATCATCGGCAAATAAAAATTCTCTCATCGGGCTTCCGCTTCCCCAAACAGTTACCGTTTTATGTCCATTCACTTTTGCTTCATGAAACTTGCGGATAAGTGCAGGCAATACATGAGAGTTTTGAGGATGATAGTTGTCATTATAGCCATAAAGATTAGTAGGCATAACCGATATGTAATTGCAACCGTATTGCGCCCTATAAGCATCACACATTTTAATGCCTGTAATTTTGGCTATAGCGTAAGGTTCATTAGTTTCTTCTAACAAACCAGTCAATAAATATTCTTCTTTAAGCGGTTGAGGAGCCATTTTTGGATAGATACAGCTAGAGCCCAAAAACATCAGTTTTTTAACCTTATTTAAGTAAGAGTTATGAATAATGTTATTCTGTATCTGTAAATTATCAATTAGAAATTCTGCCCTATAAGTGTTATTTGCAATTATTCCACCCACTTTTGCAGCAGCTAAGAAAACATAATCCGGTTTTTCGGTTTTAAAAAATTCGGCAACAGCCAATTGATCTCTTAAATCTAATTCTTTTGAACTCCTCTTTAAAATATTTTGATATCCTTCTTTCTCCAGTTTTCTAACTATCGCAGATCCAACCATTCCGTTATGACCGGCAACATAAATTTTAGCAGTTTTTTCCAAATCAATTGATATTATATGGTCAAAGATAAAACTATGATGCAACATAAGAAACTGCATGTAGGAAATATCCACATAATAAAGATGAAATCTTATTTTTGTAAAAAAAAAGAAATTGGCAAAAAGGAAATTACAACGGTTTAAAGAGATCGGCAACTTTAAGAACGTTAAAGAATTAGAGGAAGGAAAACCTTTCAGAGGTGTTTGGGCGAAGGAATTTTTTAAAAATAGTAATCCAATTATATTGGAACTTGCCTGTGGAAAAGGAGAATACAGCTTTAACCTTGGAAAAAAATATCCTGATAAAAATTTTATTGGAATAGATTATAAGGGAAATAGATTATGGGTAGGGGCTAAAATGGCTTTGGATGAAGGGATAAACAATGTTGGTTTTTTAAGGATCCAAATTCAACAGATTATGGATTATTTTGAAGCTGGTGAAATTGATGAGATATGGATTACCTTTCCTGATCCTCAGGCACAAAGTCCTTTAGAAAGAAAGAGATTAAGCAATCCTACTTTTCTTGAGAAATATAAAACAGTATTAAAACCAGAGGGCATGATGCACTTGAAAACTGATAATGATGGTTTCTATGAATACACGCTAGAAAAAATCAGCGAACTAAATTTGCCAATCCTCCAAAAAACCACAGATGTTTATCAAGATTATCCTAACGATGAAATTCTTTCTATAAAAACCCATTATGAAAGGATATATCTGCAAAAGGGAAAGAATATTAATTATGTGAAATTCAAGTTTAATGGATAGAAATTCCTTTTACGAACAGGTTTATCAAGTTGCAGCTTTAATACCAAAAGGCAGAGTGACTTCTTATGGCGCAATTGCCAGTTACCTGGGTACTAAGAGCTCATCCAGAATGGTAGGTTACGCAATGAATGGAGCAGTAAATGCAAATCCATCAATTCCAGCACACCGCGTAGTGAATAGAAATGGCTTACTTACAGGTAAATTTCATTTTGATTCCCCAACTAAAATGCAGGATTTGTTAGCAGCAGAAGGAATAATAGTTAAAGACGATAAGATCATCAATTTTAAAGAACACTACTGGGATCCAAATACAGAATTGGATTTAAACAGTTGATTTTCATCTTTGAAGAGTATAAATAGCAAATCAAATCTTCCTTATAAAAGCTTTAAATTTCTTGTAATTCGATATGAAAAAAGCCTTAGATTAGTTTTATGAATTTTAATTCCTCTTCAATTCCTGACTCACTGCTGCTAAACATTTACAGAAATCTTTTGCTTCCGCGGATGATTGAAGAAAAAATGCTGAAGCTTTTGAGGCAGGAGAAAATTGGGAAATGGTTCTCTGGTATTGGGCAGGAGGCAATTGCTGTTGGTTGCACTTTGGCTTTAGCAGCTGACGAATATATATTGCCAATGCATCGTAATTTGGGAGTATTTACCAGTCGTAAAATTCCTTTATGGAAGTTAATGGCACAGTGGCAGGGGAAAGCTACAGGTTTCACAAAAGGGAGAGATCGTTCTTTTCATTTTGGAACACAGGACTATAAAATTATTGGAATGATCTCTCACCTCGGCCCACAGCTTGCAATAGCTGACGGAATTGCTTTGGCTGATATTTTATCTAAAAAGAAAAAAGTAACCTTGGTTTTTACTGGAGAAGGCGCTACAAGCGAAGGAGATTTCCATGAAGCTTTAAACGTTGCGGCTGTATGGGATTTACCGGTCATATTTATCATTGAAAATAATGGCTACGGACTTTCCACACCAACAAATGAACAGTATCGATGTGAGCAATTGGTAAGCAAAGCCAAAGGTTATGGAATGGAAGGATTAAGAATTGACGGCAATAATGTTTTAGAAGTTTACAATACCATTAGTGCTTTAGCAGAAGAATTAAGGGAAAAACCCAGACCAGTTTTAATAGAATGCATGACTTTTAGAATGAGAGGTCATGAAGAAGCTTCTGGTATAAAGTACGTTCCGCAACAACTTTTTGAAGAATGGGAGCAAAAAGATCCCATTAAAAATTATGAAGCGCATCTCGTAGAAAAGGGAATATTAAATGAAAACCTGATCGCTCAAATTAAACAGGAATTTAAAGACTACATCAATACAGAAATAGAAAAAGCTTTTTCAGAACCTGAACCCGAAGTGGATATGGAGACAGAGCTCAAAGACATGTATGCTCCTTATCATCCAGAAGAAATCACAAAGCCCACTGAAGTTGTAGAAGGAAGATACATTGATGCCATTAGTATGGCGATGAACCTGATGATGGAGAAGTATCAAAATCTCTTGATTATGGGTCAGGATATTGCGGAGTACGGAGGCGCTTTTAAAATAACCCAAGGTTTTGTAGAAAAATTTGGAAAAGATAGGGTTAGAAATACACCTATCTGCGAATCGGCTATTGTGGGTGCCGCATTAGGATTATCCATCAATGGTTACAAAGCCATTATGGAAATGCAATTTGCTGATTTTGCAAGTTGTGGCTTTAATCAGATTGTAAATAACTTGGCTAAAACGCATTACCGCTGGGGAGAAAAAGCGGATGTTGTAATAAGAATGCCTACAGGAGCTGGAACTGGTGCTGGTCCATTTCATTCGCAAAGTAATGAAGCTTGGTTTACCAAAACGCCAGGCTTAAAAGTAGTTTATCCCGCCTTTCCAGAAGATGTTTACGGACTGCTAATTGCTGCAATTGAAGACCCAAATCCTGTGATGTTTTTCGAGCATAAATATTTGTACAGAAAAAGTTCGGGCCCTATTCCGGTGGGTTATTTCAATATCCCAATTGGTAAAGCTAAGCTGCATTCAGAAGGCAACCAATTTAGTTTAATTACTTATGGACTGGGTGTACACTGGGCAATTGCTTATAAAAATGATCACCTTAATTTAAGTTTTGATATCATAGATTTACGTTCACTGCAACCTTGGGACCATGAAACTGTATTTAAATCAATAAAAAAGACTGGCAGGGCACTTGTTTTGCATGAAGATACCTTGAGCGGAGGCTTTGGAGCAGAAATTGCTTCAACCATCACCGAAAACTGTTTTAAATATTTGGATGCACCGGTTTTGCGTTGTGCGAGTTTAGATACTGCAATTCCAATGAACAAGTCTTTAGAAAATCAATTTTTAGCAAATAGTAGATTGCATGAATCTGTACAGAAAATATTAAACTTTTAAATGAAGAAATTATACGCTTATATCACTGTGATTTTGTTATTCAGCCTTGGGTGGATTTCCTGCCAAAGCAATAATAAAGTAAATCAGCACCTTAGGGATTCTTTAATGGCAACTAACAGTTCAGATAGCAGTATTTTGGATTATGCTTTAGGTTTAGAGAAATTGATCAATACCTATAATAAATCAGAAAGCCCGGTTTATAAAAAAGGAGATTATTCTTTTTATACCGTAATTTTTGAAAAAGACAGTTTACCTGTGATTTATAAAGAATATGGAGATTCGGGTAATTATGGTTCCACAACAAAAAAATATTATTTGAATGATGGAGAATTAGTACTTTATATTGAAAAATTAAAGCAATCAACAGGTGGTGATAAACCGAACTATGATTTTAAGGAGACTAGGGTTTTTTATAGAAACAATGTTTTTTTAAGAGCTGATGAAAGGAAAGCAGAAAGCGATTCTTTACTAAACCAGACGCCATTTACATTGGTTGATGCAAGCTTAATTGATAAAAATCAGCAGTTTGATTTCCAAAGAATTGAAGATGCAACTCATACGACGGGAGAATACAATTTAGTGTTTAACAGGTTAGATTCCGTTTCTTCAAGAAAAATGAAATTAGTGCTTAATAATTCTTCAGCTTATCAATCCATATTTCAGGTAACGAAGCCAGATTCTTTGATCCAAAAAATAAAAGCAAGTCCTTATTCTTACAAGGGTAAAAAATTGAACATTAAATATAATAGAGAAGGTTCAAATATGATTTATCAGAGTGGGGCATTAGCTTTCTGAATTAAGAAGCATCACTTCAGCAACAGGACTGAATAAATAAATTAAGCCAGTTTTAAGCTCAATACAGCGGTAGCGTTTTCTGATTTTTTCTAGTTTCCTAAATGTCCTTCCATTCTTCATGATAAAAACATTGTTGGTAGGGATTTTTTCTACAGGAATTAAGGAAGGATCTTTCACATCATAATTCCTCAATGTTTTATATAGATTTAAATCAGAACAACTTGAAGCTGCAGGATTTTGTAGATAAGATACAATCGCTTTTTTAACATCCATTGGGAATATGTCCAACTCAAAAAAAGGTTGCATCATTCTTTTAAAATTGTCTTTCCATTCTTGCCCGTGTGGTTTTACACGATGCTTATGTTCATTAAAAGTTAATAAGTGCGCAAACTCATGAACTGTAGTCACCAAAAAAGCAAAACGGTTGAGGTTGTAATTCACAGAAATTTTATGACCATCTCCCTTAAAAGGAGCTCTATAATCACCCAATTTCGAGTTTCTATCTTTTGATATTTTGAAATCACAGCGGTAAAAATCAATCCATTTCGCAATCAGTGGCGCTGCTTCTTCTGGAATGTATTTAGTAAGAATTTTTATTTTCTGATCCAATGCGATTTCTATTTTTGTAGTTTTTTCTCAAAAAAATAATTAAAAGTCTATTAAATAAGCTTTAAGCTTTCTGCATTTTGCTTTAAGCATTAATTTAATGATTTTCTTTCCAAGTTTTACTGAAAGACTTTGGTGCAACATCTGGTAGCACACGTTTTTCTCCCCACGTTTTGTTGAAAAATTTCTTTAAAATGCTGTTCTTGAATTTCCCTCCAAACCTATCCATCAAACTTCTTTTAAGCATTCCTTTTTTCCAGAAATACCATCCCCAGCCTTCAGCACTTGTAGTTAGCTTCTGTTCAACAGCATCTCGCCTATTAAACAGCAGCATTTTATGAATATCAATTTTCACTGGGCAAACTTCAGTACACTTTCCACATAAACTGGATGCGTAACTCAAATGCTTAAACTCTTTCATCCCTTTTAAATGAGGCGTGATAATTGAACCTATTGGTCCGCTATAAGTGGTATCGTAAGTATGCCCTCCAATGTTTTTATAAACCGGGCAACCGTTTAAGCAGGCACCACATCTAATACAATAAAGTCCTTGCCTTTGTTCTTTCTGGGCTAACAGCTCAGTTCTGCCGTTATCTAATAAAATCACATACATTTCTTCAGGGCCGTCAGTTTCATTAGCTTGCCGAGGACCGCTCAGTATGGTATTGTAAACAGTGAGATTTTGACCTGTTCCATGAGTAGATAGCATTGGCCAGAACAAATCTAGATCCGCCAAAGAAGGAATCATTTTCTCAATCCCAACAATAGCAATATGTATTTTCGGAAAAGTAGTGGTTAGCCTAGCATTTCCTTCATTTTCAGTAATGGCAATACTTCCTGTATCTGCTATTAAAAAATTAGCACCGGTAATGCCAATATCAGCTGTTAAATATTTTTCACGAAGAAGCGCTCTTGCCTTTTGAACAAGTTGCTCGGGTGTGGCATCTTTTGGCGTTCCAAATTTTTCATGAAATAAATCTGCAATGTTTTCTTTACTCAGGTGCATTGCCGGAGTAACAATATGATAGGGCTTTTGCCCGAGGAGCTGAACGATATACTCTCCAAGGTCAGATTCTAAAGAAGTAATGCCATTGCTTTCCAGAAATTCGTTTAAATGAATCTCTTCTGTAACCATTGATTTTGATTTGATTACAGATTTTGCATTTACTTTTTTGATGATATTTAGAATCTCGTTATTGGCTTCCTCAATAGTATTTGCCCATAAAACCTTTCCTCCTTTTTTTTGAAAATTTGCCTCAAACTCCGGTAGCAGTTTGTCTAAATTCTCCATCACTTTCCATTTGATAAGATGACTTTTCTTTTTTGCGTAATCAAGATTAATCAATCTAGAAAGTCCACGTTCAACAGCCAAATCATATTTCCCAATATTATGATTTATGATATCACGGTGTGGAATTTCAAATGATTTTTGGGATGAAATATCTAGAAATTTTTCAGCGATTAAAGTCATGCACCAAATTTAGCATTTAACATAAGTAAATAGAATTTTAAAAATAACTAATGAGGTAAGAAAAATAGGTAATCAACATCTCCATCAGAATTATAAATTAACTACGTAAAATGTAAAAAATAATCATGCAAGGTTTTAGCAACCAAGCAGTAGAAATTTATTGACTTTAAATAGCAGTTAATTTGAAGGATTAAAAATGTTTAGAAGATTACTCTTTTTTATATCCTTTATGCAAAACTAAAAAACTTGCTTTTTCTTCTTTCTTAAAAGGTACATCCCAGTTTCCCTGATAGCTGATTTTTGTAGGGAGTAAATCTTCACCAAAATAGCTCATTTCAATGTTCATCTGCACATTAAAATCAAAAGCAAGATTATCCAATTTCATATCAATATACCTGCCCAAAATCTGAAAATTGCGCTGATCAAAAATGGTTGTTAATTCTTTAATCATAATACCATCTTTTGTCCAATTGCTTAAATCGGGTTTCATGGTCACTTTAAAACGATAAACAGGTATAGAATCTAAATACATGCCTTTTGCAAAGGCATAATTGTAATATTGACGCATGTTGGCGGTAAATATCTCAGTCTTGCCAGAAATAAATGGAACACCTTTAATAGGCCTACCGGGAGTGAAAATTAAAGTTTTTAGTTTATCCTTATAAGATTCGTTTGTGCCTCCTTTTCCTGACGAAGAGGCGCTGTTTGGAACAAAGTCTGTGCTATAAGCATTCATGAAAATATAATCGAACATTTCAACTGTGTACAGTTCATATTTTCCATTTTTTTTAAAAAGTTTACCACTATCCTCCTTTTGTAAAAACTTCATGTTGTGCCCATCATTATTATTGGAATGCAATATTTTGCGATAGATTTTTCCGTCAACTTTATCTTTTTTATCATAAGTATAAACCCTATTCTCAGCAATGAAAGAGTACTTTTTCATGTTTCTGAAAGCCTGATAAAAACTGGTGTCGTTTAAAATTTCATTGATAAAATCTTCAATGTCTAAACCAGCTTTCCCAATTTTAACCACAGCATCTCTATCCAATCTCATGGTTAAAACGGTATCAGGATTAAAGCGTGGAATAGCCTGCCCAAATGAACAGCAGAAATAGCAAGCAAAAAGTAAGGTGAGAATATATTTTTTCATCAATTGATTGTATAACGGAAAAAGATAGAATAATTTATAAACTGGAACATTTTTAATTTGAGAGGATTCTAAAAAGCAACCCTATATTCTCGAGAACAGTTAGCCGGTTTAAGTATTAAACTTGATAAATAAGAAAATTGAGCTCAAGGCTCAATAGTGTAATACCTATTAAAATACAGAATAGCAATTAATTACCTAATTCTCTGAGGGCAAGATAAGCCATTAATCCTGTACTCATTCCTAATGCACTTTCTTCAATATCAAAAGTTGGAGTATGAACTGAAGATGTAATTCCACGAGCTTCATTTCTGGTCCCTAATCTGTAAAAGCAGGCATCTGCAGATTGAGAAAAGTAAGCAAAATCTTCTGCTGCCATCCAAATGTCTAAATCTAACACATTCTCTGCTCCTAAATATGCTATCGCATATTCCTTAGCTCTGGCGGTCAGTTTTTCTTCATTTACTAAAAATGGATAACCCTTTTCTATTCTAAAGTCACAGCTTCCGCCCATTCCTTCTGCAAGGCTTTCTGCCAGTTTTTTCATTTTTATATGGGCTTCTGCCCTCCATTTTTCATTCAAAGTCCTGAAAGTTCCTTCCAGATAAACTTCATTCGGAATTACATTGGTAGCGCCATTGGCAATTACCTTCCCAAATGAAAGTACTGAAGGAGAACGGGGATCTGAACTTCTGCTGATGATGGTTTGTAATGCAGTAATCATGTGCGCCATAATCACTACTGGATCAATATTCTGCTGAGGCTGTGCCCCATGACCACCTTTGCCTTTAATGGTCACATATAGCTCATCTGTAGAAGCCATATATTTTCCTGAACGCATTCCAATTTTACCGGCATCAATCAATGGCATTACGTGTTGCCCCATCACTGCATTTGGTTTTGGATTCTCTAATACACCTTCCTTAATCATCAGATTAGCACCACCGGGCAAACGTTCTTCTCCTGGTTGGAAAATCAATTTAACAGTACCCTCAAATTCCGCTTTTAAATCAGTAAGGATTTTTGCAGTACCTAACAGCGAAGAGGTATGTACATCATGCCCACAGGCATGCATTACACCTTCATTTTTTGATTTGTAAGCTACATCATTGGCCTCGAAAATAGGAAGCGCATCCATATCTGCCCTTAATGCAACAACTTTGTCCGACTTTTTATCACCTTTAATTAAACCAACCACACCTGTATTGGCCATCTCCTGAAAAGGAATTCCCCATTTGGTCAATTGTGATTTTACAAATTCTGAAGTTTTATATTCCTCAAAAGATAGTTCCGGATTGGCATGCAAATGTCTCCTGTTTTGAGTGACCTCAGCGTGAATATCTTTAGAAAGAGCTTTAATTTTATCTATCAGCATGTTATTGGTCTGCTTTAAGCGGATTAATTTGTTCGCTAAAAATGAAAAGTGTAGGAAACGAGGGTCTTAATTCATTCATTAATTTCTGAGCTTCAGCTCGGGTCCTAAAATCACCCACTTTCACCCTGTAATTGGGTTGTGTGTAGGATAGATAAGTATTGTATTCAGGATAAAAAGATTTAAACCTTGCCTGCTCATTATAAGCTTCCCTTCTATCAGTACCAAAGAAAACTTGTACCCGATAACCATAAACAGTGATAGGAGTTCCATTGCTGGAAACTCCTTTAGTCAGTGCAATTCTACGGGCAATCAAACTATCTATCAAAGAATTTTTAACCACAGTTACCTTACCGGATTGCGCAAAGCAGCTTCCTGCAATCAATAGCAATGATAGTATGGTTAAGTTCCTAAATAATTTCATTATGCATTTGCTCCGTGGCAACTTTTGTATTTCTTGCCACTTCCACAAGGACAAGGATCATTTCTCCCGATTTTTATTTCTGCTTTAATGGGCTGTGTTTTCTGGAGTTCTCTAGTATCCTCCATAGGTACACCATTACTTTCTTGAGCAGTATCCGCTTTAGAAATTTTCAGTTTACTCATGTCCATTTTTGGTTCTGGCCTTGCTTCACGCAGAGGCGCTTCACCTTGAACAGGAATACCTCCTTTAAATAAAAAGCTTACTACATCTTTATTCACAACAGAAAGCATGCCTTTAAATAAATTGAAAGCTTCCATTTTATAAACTACCAATGGATCTTTTTGTTCATAAACTGCGTTCTGTACTGATTGTTTCAAATCATCCATCTCACGTAAATGCTCTTTCCAAGTATCATCAATCAATGAAAGGGTAATGGTTTTTTCAAAAGATTTAACCACTTCCTTACCATTGGTTTCTACAGCTTTTTTCAAAGGTGCAGCAACTTGAATGGCATTTATACCATCAGTAAAAGGAACAATGATATTTTCTATGCTTTCTCCACGGGAATCAAAAATATCTTTTAAAACTGGGTAAGCCTGTTTAGCAACGGCATCTGATTTACGTTTGTAAAATGCGCTGGCTTCTATAAATACCCTATCTGCAAGTTTATCAATATTAGAATTTACAAACTCTTCTTCGTTGATATCACTATCGAAAGCAAAAAGTCTTAACAATTCTAATTTAAAGCCTTCAAAATTGCTACTTTCTTTATATTCAACCACTACATCATCAACCACATCTAAGATCATGTTTTCGATATCTACATCTAAACGCTCTCCAAATAAAGCATTTTTACGTTTGGTATAAATCACAGAACGCTGAGAGTTCATCACATCATCATACTCTAATAAACGCTTACGGATACCAAAGTTGTTTTCTTCTACTTTTTTCTGCGCTCTTTCAATAGAATTGGTAATCATAGAATGCTGAATCACTTCTCCATCTTCTATTCCCATTCTCACCATTAAACCGGCAATTCTTTCAGAACCGAAAAGACGCATTAAATTGTCTTCTAATGAAACAAAGAACTGTGTAGAACCCGGATCTCCCTGACGGCCGGAACGACCTCTTAACTGCCTATCCACACGGCGGGATTCGTGACGCTCTGTACCTACAATGGCCAAACCACCAGCATCTTTTACGCCTGCACCCAATTTAATATCGGTACCACGGCCGGCCATGTTGGTTGCAATTGTTACCTGCCCAGCTTTACCTGCTTCAGCTACCACATCGGCCTCTCTCTGGTGAAGTTTTGCATTCAGTACGTTATGCTTGATTCCCTTCATCTTTAACATTCTGCTCAATAGCTCAGAAATTTCCACAGAAGTTGTACCTACCAATACTGGTCGGCCACCAGTTTCTTTTAATTGACCTGTCTCAGGATCTGGTGCTGGAATGAATGCTCCTTTTGGATCAAGTTTAGGCACAGCTCTGCCAATAGAATCGTATTTTACAATTGGTTCGCCATTTTTTAATTTTGGACTGCCATTTGAATCGAGTTCAAATTCAGTTTGATAGTGAGAATAAGGAAAAACTAGAAACTGGATCTCTGTAGCTACAGCATTGTATTTTTCACGCATGGTACGATAAACCATATCCTGCCTATCATCACGCACAATTGGGCGGTTAGTAGGAATTTCTACTACATCAAGCTTATAAATCTCCCAAAGCTCACCAGCTTCAGTAACGGCAGTACCCGTCATCCCAGAAAGTTTATGGTACATTCTGAAATAATTTTGCAAGGTAATGGTGGCATAAGTTTGCGTAGCATCTTCCACTTTAACATTTTCCTTAGCTTCAATGGCCTGGTGCAAACCGTCAGAATAACGACGACCGTCCATAATACGACCGGTCTGCTCATCTACAATTTTTACTTTTCCTTCATCAATAATGTATTCGGTATCTTTTTCAAATAAAGTATAAGCTTTTAAAAGCTGATTTACGGAGTGGATACGTTCTGATTTTACAGAGAAATCTCTGATTAGCTCATCTTTTTTAGCCGCTTTTTCTTCGGTGCTTAATGCTGATTTTTCAATATCGGCAATTTCAGTTCCTACATCAGGCATCACAAAGAAATTTTGGTCTTCACCTGAAGCAGTAATCAATTCAATTCCCTTTTCAGATAATTCAACCTGATTGTTTTTCTCGTCTATGATAAAGAATAACTCGGCATCAGCCTTTGGCATTTCTTTATTCTGATCCTGCATGTAATAGTTTTCTGATTTATTCAGAATACCTTTCATGCCGGGCTCACTTAAAAACTTGATCAATGCTTTGTTTTTTGGTAAACCACGGTGTGCTCTTAATAAAGCTAAACCACCTTCATCAGGTCCGGATTTACCATCTTGAATCTGTTTCTTGGCTTCATTTAAAACACCGGTAACAAAATTTTTCTGTGCGTTTACCAAACGTTCAATCCTAGGTTTTAAATCATAAAACTCATGTTCATCTCCTCTAGGGATTGGTCCTGAAATAATTAAAGGCGTACGGGCATCATCAATTAATACCGAATCCACCTCATCCACTATGGCATAATGTAATTTGCCTTGCACCAATTCTTCTGGTGAGCGTGTCATGTTGTCACGCAGGTAATCAAAACCAAACTCATTGTTGGTTCCATAAACTACATCTGCTTGGTAGGCTTTTCTTCTTTGCGGAGAGTTGGGCTGATGCTTATCAATACAATCTACAGCTAAACCATGAAACTCGAAGATTGGACCATTCCACTCACTATCTCTACGGGCCAGGTAATCATTCACAGTTACCACATGAATTCCTTCGCCAGATAAAGCATTTAGATAAATAGGCAAAGTTCCAACTAAAGTTTTACCCTCACCAGTTGCCATCTCAGCAACTTTACCTTGATGTAAAACAATACCGCCAATTAACTGCACATCATAATGAACCATGTTCCATTTAACCTCAGTTCCGGCAGCAAGCCATGAATTATGGTGAATGGCTTTGTCTCCTTTGATCAGTACATTAGGCTTGCGGGCAGCTAATTCTTTGTCAAATTCAGAAGCTGTCACCTCAATTTTTTCATTCTCTGTGAAACGACGGGCAGTATCTTTCATTACCGCAAAAGCTTCAGGTAAAATCTCTAATAAAGTAGCTTCTAAAGCTTTATTACGGTCTTTCCCTAAAACATCAATCTGATCGTAAGCTTCGGTTTTTTCGTGAAGAGGTAAATCAGGATTTTGATCAACATTCTTCTTTATTTCTGCTATTTTAGCATCAATATCAAGTAATGAAGTCTTTATCCTTTGTCTAAAATCAGCAGTTTTGCTCCTCAGCTCATCATTGGAAAGCGCACTTAATTTCTCGTATTCCTCTTTGATTTTCTCAACAATAGGTCTTGCACTTTTAACATCACGGTCTGATTTACTACCGAAAATTTTATTTATAAAATTCAACATCTCAATTTCTGTATTTAAAACTCTTTAAAATCAACAATTACGCCACAGTACTTATTAAGTCAAATTGGCACTGTTGGGCTGTAAAAATAGGATTTTATTTAAAATTTCCTTGTAATCAAAATTAAATAGGGCTTTTATCTCTTGAATTTTATTTATCCTAAAAAACAATAAGGTAAGGGGGGCAGATTGCTGCGATTAAACTAGATATTTATGTTTTTCCTGATTTTTTTAGTGAGCGTAGATTGTTGCTTCTCCTCATCTCCTAAAATTAATCCCCAAGCATTCATACTTTCTACTCGGTCAAAAATAATTTTTAAAACTGCTATCACCGGTATGGATAAAAACATCCCGGGGATTCCCCAAATCATTTCTCCAATAACTACCCCCATTACCGTAATCAATGCATTAATTTTGACTTTTGAGCCTACCACTAAAGGAAGCAGGATGTTACTGTCAATAATGTGGGTAATGAAAATGGTGACCATTACAAAAATAACCTGGCTGGTGGCAGTTGCCGTAGCAAATGTAATGGCAGAACTGATGATGAGTGCCGTAAATATCCCTATGTAAGGAATGATGTTGAGCAAACCAGTAATCAAACCTAATAGAATAGCGTATTTTACACCTAAAATAAGAAATATTGCACTTACAACAATTGCTACAATTGCCATTTCTATGAGCAGCCCAATAATGTATTTTCTGATGATATATTGGATCTCTTCAATAATATCATGAACCAGTTTTTTGTTTTCTTCCAGAAATACCCTTTCTAAAAACTTCATGATTAAACTGCGATAAAGTAAAAAGAAGAAAGTATAGATAAAAATAAACAGTAAGAACAATAGGATAGAAGATATGGATAGAATAGTAGTGCCAACCACCACACTGCTTGAACTGATCATTTTACTTGTGGCACTATGGACGTAGTTCAATTGCTTATTGGCGTTTACGTGAAATGTACTGGCTATCCAATCCTGCAAATTTTCTAATGAGTCATTCAGTTGTTTCTGAAATTGAGGCCAATCACTTGCCAGATTTGAAATTTGTGAACCAATTACATAAAGTAACAATACAATAGCACCGAGTAATAAAATTACCGATAACATAGAAGAAACACTTCTTGGTAGTTTTAATTTATACTCAAAAAATGATGCTAAAGGCAAAAGCAAAATAGAAAAAAGACATGAAAACACAATTGGAGACAAAAGTTCCTTTCCAATAATGGCCAGATAGCCAATCGCTAAAATGCTAAATAATATACATGCTAACTTAATGTAAAAGGGGGAAGAGTTGATTTTTTGTATTTCCATGAGGATTTTAAATGTTATAGTCTTTAAGATAGATATGAGTAAATCTCCATATAATTTGTTGTATTAAAAATAGCTAAAATAATAGATCCAAAATTTTAAAAAACCTGAAAGGTTCATTAGCTTATTTCACATTTAATCTGCTCATGTAAAAGACTTATTCTATTTTTGGGCATGAATATTTTAATCCTTG
>JBDSHZ010000138.1:0-10809 GCA_039918235.1 Pelobium sp. | reverse complement strand
CCATTATTGCTGCTGTTTTTAATTTGGGAATGATCATCCCCGATTTAAGCGAATTTATTTTGTTGTTTTTTAGGTTTTCAACCGGATTTTTTCTTGCTGGAATTTACCCAGTTGGGATGAAAATAGCCTCCGATTATGAGGAAAAAGGATTGGGTAAATCTTTAGGCTTTTTGGTAGGTGCTTTAGTTTTAGGAACCGCATTTCCGCACCTTTTGAAAAGTGTTTCTTATGGATTTTCTTGGCAATATGTCATAATTAGCACTTCCTTACTTTCCGCTATTGGCGGATGTTTGGTAATATTGATGGTTCCGGATGGACCGTTCCGAAAAATTGCTCAAAAACTAAAATGGAGTGCCTTCTTTACAGGATTTAAAAATTTTCACTTTCGTTCAGCTGCTTTCGGATATTTCGGACATATGTGGGAACTGTACGCTTTCTGGGCTTTTGTCCCCGTCATGTTGTTAAATTACCAACATCATTTTCCTCAGCATCATTTTAGCATCTCATTATTCAGTTTTCTAATCATAGCCTCTGGATCAATTTCCTGTGCTATAGCGGGTATCATTTCACAGAAATTTGGCGTTAAAAAAATTGCAAGCTTAGCACTTATCTCCTCAGGGATTTGCTGTCTGCTATCTCCAATTTTCTTATCAGGTTCATCCTTATTTGCTTTAATTATCTTTCTATTCCTGTGGGGGATTTTTGTAGTGGCAGATTCTCCTTTATTCTCTACTTTGGTTGCTCAAAATGCACCGCAGGAAATCAAGGGAACCTCCTTAATCTTTGTAAACTGCATCGGCTTTGCCATTACCATATTAAGCATTCAGCTATTGAGAATCATCATCGAATTGCTAGGATCAGAATATGCTTTTATGATTTTAGCCATTGGACCAGCATTGGGATTGGTAGCGTTGCTGAAAAAGCATAAAAATTTAGCATAAAAAAAAGTGCTCCCTAAAAAGGAAGCACTTTATATATCTTTTGAAAGCTATATGCTATTTAATGAATGGAGAAACAATTTCCAAAATCGCTGCTTTTGTTAAAGGCTCATCAAATGCTTCAGTTGCTGCACTGGTAGATATTTTACCGCCAACTCCGTTTAGCGTAGTAATATTTACGCCACCTTGAGTTACATTATCTTCACCAGCAAAACTTTTCGCTACTGCGGCAACACCGGTATCATTTGCCCCTGTAATCCAAGGTTTGATGTTTGGTGCCTGCCCAGTTGATTTTCTCATCTGACGGATATGTGAAGCGTGACGAGCTTCTACCGAGTGGATACTTAAAGCTGCAGTTAAATAAACCTTATTTCCTAAAAGAGCAGGTGCCTGACCTTTGTAAGCTCTTACACCTGTATCTTCAAATGTTTGTGCAACTGCTAAGAAAGTAGCATAGTTTGTGAACACATCAGCAAATGCACCTCCTGCAGTGAAATCAAAAGTAGGTTTTGCAACGGCCGCACTTCCTAAAACTGATTTTAAAAATGCCACATGAGCATTTTCATCATCTCTAATTTTAGTGATTGCGGTTAATGCTGGGCCAGCTGGGATTAAACCAGATTTTGCAACACCTGTAACGTAAAACTCAGCTTCCAAATATTCTAAGGTTAAAGCAAAGTTTAACACGTCATTTACTGCAGAAGTAGATTGTGCTTTCGCAGTATTAAAGAAAGACCCTAAGGCAAATGGTAAAGAAGACAAGGCAACTTTAGACCCAAAACTGGTCATGCTTTTTAATGCTGCTCTTCTTGGGTTCATTTTATCCGCAATTTCCGGATCCAATGTTTCTATATCTCTTATTATATTAAATAAATTCATGGTTGTTTAATTAAGAAGGTAAATTACTTGCGTTAATTTTAGTTTTAATGTAAGTTCCGGCAATGGCTAAAACTTCTGAAGGCGTTCTTGATTTATCTAAGCCCATTGCATCTACTACATCAGATCCGGCGAAACTTCCATTAGAAATCAAATCTCTGATGTAAGCAGCATGTCTTCCTTCAACAGAAACAATTTTACCTGCCAATGTCAAGTAATCCGCACTCTGAATTAAGTATCCAGCGCCATTATAAGCAGAAACACCTAAATCCTCAAAAGCTTTTGCGGTAGCCAAAACGCTATCTCTATTTGTAAAATTAATAGTTGAAAAATCTACATCTAATCCAACAATTGCTTTGGCACCTAATGCAGTCTTCAAAAATTCTCTGTGTGCAATTTCATGATCACGGATATCTGTAAACGCGGCTAGTTCTGCTGCAACCATACCTGAATAAGGTGTAGCTACCACCTGAATGTAAAATGCTGCTTCTAATTGTTCTAAAGCATAGGCATAATTTAAAATTCCTATATCTCCAGAGCCCAGATCAACACCAGCATTAAAATTGTTATCATCTTTTTTACATCCGGCTGCAACTAACGCTAATCCGGCTGCGCTCACTCCTGCATACTGCAAGAAGTTTCTACGTTGCAATTTTTTATCGAAAAAGCTTTCTTTTTCTACTTGCAATTCTTGTTCATCATTCGCAAATTCTTTCATAAGAAATTAATTTAAATTGATTATTAGTTTTAGGTATAAACGTGATAATTAAATGACTGGATTTTAATAATTTCATTTTATTCGATTTAACACGAATTAAAATTATGTTTTTAACAAAAAAACCGCTCTATCTCTCTTATTTGCCCATTAGAAAAAAAATTCATAAACAAAACATTAAAAAAAACCGCTGCCTTATTAATCCTTTTTAAAATACAATGGTCATAGAGCAATAAATTCTTAAAAAAAATGAAAAATTTATTCCGGTTTTTTTATTTACCGCTGTTTATGCTCAGTATGTCAGCCGTGTTAAGTTCATTCTTATCAGAAAAAACAGCTGTAAATTTTCCATACCAGCAAGCTGGTTTAACTGAGAGAGAAGCGGCGGTTCATTTATTAAACCGTTTTACTTATGGGGTTAAAAAAGGGGATATTGATCAAGTGATAAAAATAGGCCTCCATAAATGGTTTGAGCAACAGCTCGATGCAAAATTAAATGATGATTCTTTAAATGATAGGTTAAAGCAATTTGATGCCATTGATTTGAGTAATGAAGAAGCCAGTATTGCTTTCCCAAAAGCAGCTACCGTTTTACGGATGGCCATCAAAGACGGTTCAATAGACAAAGATTCTGTGAATAAAGGCGACAAAAAAGAATATCGGGAGAAGCTAATGGTGTATATGAAGGAAAAAGGAATAAAGCCTCCCCAAGAGCTTCAGCGACAATTCATCAATCAAAAAATATTAAGAGCCACCTACACCAATAACCAACTGCAAGAAGTAATGACAGATTTCTGGTTCAACCATTTTAATGTCTCTATGACAAAGAATGATTGTGCCCCGTTTATCCCTGCTTATGAGCGGGATGTAATCAGGCCAAATGTTTTTGGAAAGTTTGATCAGCTTTTAATTGCGACAGCCCAATCTCCTGCAATGCTTTTCTTTCTGGATAATTTCAGCAGTTCAGGAGCAAATGTTCCACTGACCGCATCAACCATGATGAACGGATCAGTTAATGAAAATTTAAAGAGGGTTGCGGCTTTAAAGAAGCAACAGGCAAATAAAAAAAATCAAGGTTTAAATGAAAATTATGCCCGTGAGGTAATGGAATTACATACTTTAGGTGTGGATGGAGGCTATACGCAAAATGATGTAACCCAAGCTGCCAAAGTACTTACCGGTTGGACTATTTATCCTTTTGACGAATACGGACCAGGTGGTGCCTACAAAAAAACCATTGAAAAAATTGGAGAAGATCAATTGACAAAAGGTGGTTTTGTACATAAAGGAGATTTCATGTTTGCCCCTAATAGACATGATCAAGGAGAAAAGGTAGTTTTAGGCAAAAAATTTACTGCTAACGGAGGTTATCAAGAAGGCGTTCAGCTATTAGAAATGCTGGCTCATCATCCATCCACTGCAAAATTCATTTCCCAAAAAATTGCAGTCCGTTTTTTAAGCGACAACCCACCAAAAAGTTTGGTTGATAAAATGGCAAAAACCTTCTTGACAAAAAATGGCGATATAAAGCAAGTATTACTCACTATGGTAGATTCACCTGAATTCTGGAGTAAAGAAGCAATAAGAGAAAAAACAAAATCTCCTTTTGAATTAGCCATCAGCTCCTTAAGAGCACTAGATGCAGAAATTTCTCAACCTTACCAAGTTTATAACTGGGTAAATAAAATGGGTCAAAAAATGTACTACTATCAAGCACCAACGGGTTTTCCAGATAAAGGTCAGTATTGGATTAATACAGGCGCTTTATTAAACCGGATGAATTTTGGTTTAGCGTTGGCATCACAAAAAATCCCTGGTGTAAAAATTAACTTGGCCGCACTAAATAATAATCACGAACCTGAAAGCAGTGAAGCGGCTTTAAAAACTTACAGTAAAATCATTATGCCAGAACGCGACTTGAGCCAATCCTATGCAAGGCTTGCGCCAATGCTCAATGATCCTGAACTGATGAATAAAGTGGATCAAGCAGCAAGTAAGACTGCGCCAGCTCAATCTACTGAAATGGCTAGTGAAGGTTTGATGAATAGCATAGATGATGCTAAAGCATTAGACAGAAAACCAATTAAAAAACTAAACAATCAGGCTAAGCAAAATTCATTTGGAGATAATATTCTATTGGCACAAGTTGTTGGTGTAATCATAGGCTCTCCTGAGTTTCAAAGAAGATAATTATTAAAACATTTTAATCATGACATCTAGAAGAGGATTTTTAAAAGCTGGCGGATTGGCTCTATTTGGAATAGGGCTAGGCGGAGTGCCTACTTTTGTAGCACAGGCAGCAGGAGCAATAAAAGCGCCCGGATTATTTAAAAGGAGGAAAACCTTAGTCTGCATTTTTCAACGTGGCGCTATGGATGGGTTAATGGCCGTAACGCCTTTTAACGACCAATATTTAAAGGCAGCCCGCCCAACTTTGTTTATGTCGGCGGCAAAAAACGGTGCTGGAAAATCATTGATTGATTTAGACGGAAAATTTGGACTTCACCCCTCAATGGCTGGTTTTGAATCGGTTTTTAAAGATGGTAGACTAGGCATCGTTCATGGAATTGGTTCGCCAAACACTACACGTTCACATTTTGATGCGCAAGATTATATGGAATCTGGTACACCATTTAACAAAGGTACAGCAAGCGGTTGGTTAAACAGAGCTGTAGGATTGTTGGGTCATGATGCAGCTACGCCATTTCAGGCGGTTAGTCTTACCTCTTCTTTACCAAGGTCATTTTATGGAGATCAGCCATCGGTGGCGATCAGTAATTTAAATGATTTCGCTCTGCAAATGAAAGGAAACCCAATGGGAGCCAACATGGCGGCAAAAAGTTTTGAGGATTTATATGATCAAACTTCGTCCAGTCTATTAAAAGAAACAGGTAAAGAAAGTTTTGATGCCATGAAAATGCTGAATAAAATTGACACCAAAAATTATAAGCCAGAAAATGGTGCTTTCTATCCTAACACCTCTTTAGGAAATTCATTGAAGCAAATTGCACAGCTTATTAAAATGGATTTAGGGTTAGAAGTAGCTTTCGCCGAGTCGGGCGGTTGGGACACCCATTTTAACCAAGGAACAGAAAATGGGATTTTTGCAAGAAATGTAAACGATTTAAGTGAAAGTATGTTGGCATTTTGGAAAGATATGGGCACTTTACAGGATGATGTTACGGTAATGACTATGACTGAATTTGGCCGTACAGTGAAGCAAAACGGAACCGGAGGAACAGACCACGGAAGAGCTTCCTGCAATTTTATTTTAGGAAATGACGTACATGGCGGAATGGTTCACGGAATGATGGATACATTAGCTGTAGAAAACCTAGAAGATGGACGGGATTTAAAAGTAACTACAGATTTTAGAAGTGTTTTTAGTGAAGTTGCAGATAAGCACCTCAATATTAATAAAGACAATATCTTATTTCCAGATTGGAACGGAAAACATATTGGAATGATGAACGCTTAATTGAAGATACAGGATTTAAGAAGCAAGAGTCAAGACATTATCAATTAAGGTCATCTTGGTTCTTGTTTCTTTGTTCTTGTTTCTCCTCTGCAGGTACTTGAAGAGGAATTCCTTTATCACCAAACTCGTGGTATATGGTTCTGGAAGGGAAAGCAAAATCGGCACCGTTGTTCAGTACAATTTCCATTACTTTATAATTCACTTCTTCTTTAATCTGCATATAAATGGCGTAATCCACAATTTCTATATAATAAAGAATCATGATGTCTAAAGATGATGCGCCAAACGCATCAAACCTAACAGTGGCATCCATACTGGTTTCGTGGTGCTCATCTAAATACGCTTTAATTTCATCAGAAATCTTTCTGATGGTTGCGGCTGGAGTTCCATATAACACTCCTATAGAAAATTTAACCCTTCTTAAATTTCTTAATGTAAGATTTTCTAAAGGGCTGTCGATCATTTTTTTATTCGGAATGATCACTAATGTTTTATCTAAGGTTCTTACCGTTGTGCTTCTAAAACCAACCTTCTCCACCACGGCATCATAATCTGCCACATGCACCAAATCTCCAACAACAAACGGTTTGTCGGCAAAAATGGTAAAGGAACCTAAGAGGTTCTGTAAAGTATCCTGAGCTGCAAGCGCAATGGCTAAACCACCAATTCCTAAACCGGCAACAATGGTAGCCACGTTCATATTGAATACCGCACCCATTACTACAAATACCCCAAGAATAATGGTGACTATTTTGCTCAACTCTCTTAAAAAAGGCACCAATTGGTCATCGGTCTTAGATGCTGTAAGGCTCGCCTTGTACTCAAAAACATGAGAGATGATATCAATAATTCTCAATAAAATCCTGAATGCAGAAAAGACCATTAAAAACAGGAATATCTTATCCACTACATCAATAATGGTGATGGTATAAGGAGATTTGTCAATGGTACGTTTGAAAATAGCTAAGTCTAAAGGATAGCTCAGCTGATTGACCGCCACATACAAAATAATGATCATGATCAAGAATTCCACCGGCTTGATGAGCAATTCCAAAAACTTATCAATTTTGATTTCTTTAGTAAACCGCCCAAAAAAAGTAAACAAGAGTTTGCCTATCAGCTTAGAAAACAACCTTTTCAAAATCAATCCAAAAATGATAATGCCAATAAACAACAAATAGTTTTTTATGGGGTTCCCTATTACAATTTTGTTCAGAAATTCAAAATCCATAATTCAAATTTAAGATTCCTTTTTAGGATTGATATTTTTTTAAATTCAGTTTAAACAAAAAAACCTCCCGATGACTATCGGAAGGCTTATTTTATATTTTAAAGAATTAAACTCTTTTAGATTTGATACGAGCAGCTTTACCAGTAAGCTCGCGTAAATAGAACAATTTAGCTCTACGTACTTTACCAACGTTATTAACTTCAATTTTCGCGATGTTTGGAGAATTGATAGGGAAGATACGTTCCACACCAATACTGTTAGACATTTTACGAACTGTAAAAGTTTCAGTAGCATTTCTGCTATTTCTTTGGATTACCACTCCTTGGTAAACCTGAATACGTTCTTTATTTCCTTCGCGAATTTTATAGTGAACACTGATTGTGTCTCCAGCTTTAAATGCAGGGAAAGTTGATTTTACTATGGCCTGCTCTTCTACAAATTTTACTAAATCCATGATTTCTTGCGATTTAAACGGTAAAAAAAATGTTTACCGTCTCCTAAATTTCGGAGTGCAATATTAGGAAATAATTATTACAAATAAAAGTGAAATTTAAAATTTATAATCAATTTACTCCTCTAACAAATCCGGACGCCTTTCCTGAGTTCTTTTTAAAGCCTCATCATGACGCCAATTTTCGATCTTCAATGGGTCTCCGCTTAGTAAAATATCAGGAACTTTATGTCCGTTCCAATCTGCTGGTCGGGTATAAATTGGGGCATCTAATAAATCATCTTGAAAAGAATCAGACAAGGCCGATGTTTCATCATTCAGCACTCCCGGAATCAATCTTACCACGGCATCAACCACAATAGCAGCCGGAAGTTCTCCGCCCGACAACACGTAATCGCCAACAGAAATTTCTCGGGTAACATAAATATCTCTAATCCGCTGATCAATCCCTTTGTAATGCCCGCAAAGGATAATGATATTTTTCTTTATGGAAAGCTCATTCGCCATTTCTTGGTGGAGTGTTTTTCCATCAGGCGTCATGAAAATAATTTCGTCATACTCACGCTCTGCCTTTAGCTTTTCTATACAGGCTGCAAAAGGCGCAATCTGCATCACCATGCCACTTCCGCCTCCATAAGGATAGTCGTCTACACTTTTCTGTTTATTAACAGCGTACTCCCTTAAATTATGGACATGAATTTCAGCTATTCCCTTTTTTTGAGCTCTCTGCAAAATGGAATGAGCAAAGGGGCTTTCCAATAAGCCGGGCAAAACGGTAATGATATCAAAACGCATAGCTTGAAATTACGATTTTAGATTGATCTTGAAGATTCTTATATACCATCCTAATACAGTTCTAATAAACCTTCTGGCAATTCAAAACTGATTTTTTTATTCGGGATATCAATTTCCAAAATAAAGGCTTCGTTTAAGGGGACCAATACTTCATTCCCTTTATAATTGATGGTGGCTAAAAATTGCTGTGGATATTCACGGACTTCTAAAATTTCGCCTAAATCTCCATTTTGTTGGTCACTTGCAACAAAACCTATTAAATCGGTAAATAAAAATTCACCTTTCTTTTTTTTGGGCTTAAACTTATTGAGCAGGTAAATTTTTTTTTTGGTAATTGGCTGGGCTTTATCAATATGGTCAACATCCTCAAAATTGAAATAACCTACCATTGGCATTGGGATTTTATAGTTGTCCACAAAGAAAGGAACCAGCTTGCTGTTGATTTCCAAAAAAACCGCCTTTATATTTAATTTTTCGGGTTCATCAAAAGTGAAAGCAACCTGTACTTCTCCTTTTAAACCGCGTGTTTTGGTGATGTATCCTATTTCAAAGCAATCTTCAATCTTCATCCAAAAATAAATTTCGACAAAAATACAATTTCATGCTGTATTAATCTGCCAGTTCTAAACTATCCCAAGTTTCTTTACGGTAAAAACTAAAAGCTACCCAAGCGATGATGGTCATAAATGCCGCCGCAATCCAAATCACTATTTCCCATTGTGCGGCCCAATAATGTAGGAAACCAAAACCAAGAGGAACGGACATGATCAAAAGCGAGATAAACATTTTCCCTCCTTTTTGGATATTGATGGGTTGCGAAAAAGGAAAACCTTTTACCTGAAAAAGTGCTATTAAAATGCCAAAGGCGATACCCACCATAAAAGATAAAATTAAATCGTTGATTACCGATGGGCCCCAAAATGTTAAGCTAAAAGCAGCAATAAATATATAATATGGCAAATAATATTTTATGATCACGGCTTTATACATCCCAGCTAAAATTCTTCCGGGTTGCTGGTGAGGAGCAGTAAAAAACACCCATGATGCTTTGTATTTATCCGTCATACTGATGTGCTGCAAAACAGTTGTTAAGACAAAACTGGTGAGGTACATCAGTAAAATATACATTCTACCGTTTTGCATGGAAGCCCAATTATCTGAAAAACTTCCCCCCTTATTCATAAAACCGAAATAAACAAAGTAAAGGGGCACAAAAGCAAATGATGGATAAACTTTTACTTTAAAATCCCGGTAGCGGGATGATAATAGCCAGGTGATTTTAAACCCTGCGTTTTCAAGTGGGTGATGGGCTATTTTTTTGGCAATGGCATTCATTAGCCCTTTTGATGCTCCTTTGCCTTCGGAAGAAATGATGTTGCCATCGTCTCCACTTCCGCTGATGGAGGAAAGCTTTTGATTAAAACCGGGAGCCAATACTTTAACCACTAAATAAAGTGATAAGATTGGTGCAATCAAAGCTAGTGTGGCATATATAATCGTTTTTAAGTCGGTAGCTTTAAGATTTATAGCCAACTCATGTAATGCCGCTATCCATACCGGAGGAAAAATAGCGAGTATTTTAATGCTCAAGATATCAAAACCTTCCAACATACTTTTGGTTACAAGTTTTGGCAGAATATAATATGCGGCAAAAATTAAAACAGAAAAGAATATCTGAAAATAGGAGATGAAATCTTTGAATTTTTGTGGACTGGTTAATTTTAAAACTATTAGATAAACAATGTTTACAAAAAAAATACTGAGCGTAGTCCCAATTAATAACTCCACAAAAAATACCAGACCAGAAATAATTCCTTCCGCAATAAATGAATAAATTAAGCCTGAAATACCAATGGCGATGGCCATTTTAGCAGTGTGAATTCCGATATGGAGAATCCTGGAGACCGTAAAAGTACGATCAGAAACAGGCCGGGGTAAAATGATGTAATTATCTCTTACATCAATCAATACGCTAGTAAAATCAGAGATTAAGGTAATGGAAAGCATCACCATAAAGGCTAAGAAATAAATGGTGTGCCCAACATAAGGCTGTTTAATAAAACCGAGAATGAAGGTAAGGAACAAGCCCATAATAACCATGACCAGCATGGTGATCCAACTGGCATTATTTACCGTCTTTTTCTTCTTCTGCCTTTGCTGATTATACATATTTGGACGTCTATCGTCCATTTTCATTTTAATGGTTAAAATGATACGTAACTGCTCTGGATCAACACCCATTCGTTGAAATACTGATTTAAAAAGAAGTACGAAATTGATGATGTATCTGTTTAACATGATGATAGTCTAGTTTGATAAGAAAAA
>JBDSHZ010000137.1:0-27801 GCA_039918235.1 Pelobium sp. | reverse complement strand
GCGTAAAACTTTGCGAGCTTTGCGTGAAATTTTAATCACAGAGGTCGCAGAGAACACGAAGCTAGATGGATAAAAGGTTTAATGTTAAGCTTTGCGTAAAACTTCGCGAACTTTGCGTGAAATTTTAACCACAGAGGTCGCAGAGAACACGGAGCTAGATGGATAAAAGGTTTAATGTTAAGCTTTGCGTAAAACTTTGCGAGCTTTGCGTGAAATTTTAATCACAGAGCGATTTGGTTTATAGAATGAAGAATAAAAAATGATAAAAGAAGCTTTAAATGGATTTAAAACAGCATGGAAGGGTTTAGCGTTAACGCTGAAGCATTTTGGTGGCGCCTATGAAGCTAAAAAAGTGAAAGGGATTAAAGAACAGGATTATTTTGCGCAACAGAGCGGGATTGCTACAGTTCAATATCCGCATCAGAAATTACCTGTTCCGGAAGTGGGAAGGTATCAGCTGACGGTAGAAATGGATGATTGTATTGTTTGTGATTTGTGCGCCAAAATCTGTCCGGTGAATTGTATTGATATTGAAAGTATTAAAGCGACAGACGCTATAGGGAAAACTTCAGACGGTTCAGTAAAACGTTTATATGCGCCTAAGTTTGATATTGATATGGCGAAGTGCATGTACTGCGGTTTGTGTACTACGGTTTGTCCAACGGAATGTATCATCATGACTCCGGAATATGATAAAAGCGTAACCCATATCTCAGATTTGAATTATAAATTCGCCACCATGACGGATGCTGAGGCAGATGAAAAGCGCTTGGAGCAGGAAAAGCAGCAAGCTGAAAGACATGCTGCTAAACTGGAGGCATTGAAAAAAATGGAAGAAGATAAGAAATGAATTTAGCTCAAATCATATTTTACCTATTAACGGCCATTACCATAAGCAGTGCAGCTTATATGGTGTTGAGTCAGCATTTAGTACGCTCTGTATTCATGTTTTTTGTGACTTTATTTGCCGTTGCCGGATTATATGTTTTTGCACTGGCAGATTTTGTGGCTTTAACTCAAGTGGTGATTTACGTAGGCGGTGTATTGGTGTTATTGCTATTTGCTTTTCTGTTGTCGTCTAAAGAATCTTTAGAAGGGATGGAAAATATTCCGTCTGGATTATTGTCAACCAACAGATTACCTGGAGCCCTGATCGCCATCGCATTTTTATTCCTTTTAGGTTTTACTTTTTTCCAAATTGATTTTGAAGGATTGAATTGGATAAAATCGGCGCAAGCAACAAAAAATGTAATTACTGTAAGTGATAATCCCATCAGAAACATTGGGGTAAACCTGATGAGCAAATATTTATTGCCTTTAGAAATGATTTCCATTTTGTTAATGATGGTATTGATTGGTGCAGCACATATTGCAAGAAAAGACAACATCTCCGCTCATTCTGACAAATTAAATTAGACGTCGAACTTGATTTATGATTTAACAAGAGTTTAAATACATAAATCGTTATTTTTGAATTAAATAAAAGATTATGACAAAGCAACTCATCATAGAAAAAACATTAAAAGCAATTAATCAATTGCCAAATCATAAAGCAGTTGAAATTTGCGATTTTGCTGATTTTCTTTTTAAAAAATATGAGGAAGAAAAATTAGCCAAAGGGATGCAATCTATAATTTCTGAAAGTGACACTTTCTCATTTTTAAAAGAGGATGAGGAAATTTACTCCATTAATGATTTAAAAGAGATATTTAATGATTAAAGGGAATATTGTATTAATTGTATTCCCTTTTTCACATTTAAGTGGAAGTAAATTAAGACCAGCAGTGATTATTGCTACAACCCCTTTAGATTTGACAGTTTGCTTTATTACTACTCAATTGCAATGGAAAGAATCTTCTGATATTGAGATCACCCCTACAATACAAAATGGACTGAAAATTCAATCATTAATTAGAACTAGTAAAATAGCAACTTTAGACAAAAAACTAGCTAAAGGAATTTTAGGAGAGCTTGATGCTTTAACAGTTTCTAAATTAAATAAAAATCTTAAATCTGTATTAGCACTCTGACTTTTAAAAACAGGTTTGATAAAATCATGATTCTATTACAACATTTCCTTTTCATTAGCGCTACTTTATTTTCTTTGGGTTTATTTGCGGTCATCACACGTAAGAATGCCATTCAAATTTTAATGGGCATTGAACTGATGTTGAACGCATCGATTTTAAACATGGTGGCTTTTGGGAAATATGATAAAATAGACAATACGGGGCAAATGTTCGCCTTGTTTATCATTGTGCTGGCCGCAGCGGCAGTTGCGGTGGCTTTGGTTATTATTATGAATTTGTATAAGCGGGCTAAAACAATTGATCCTAATAAAACCGATACATTGAGAGGCTAATGGAAAATATCTTTACACCTGATCAGCTTTTCTATTTTGCGCTTTTAGCGGTTACTGCTCCTTTTCTGGCTTTTATTTTCTCTTTAATTTTTAAACGCCTGGCGGCAGGTATTGGGATCATCAGCATCGGAACTTCCTTTTTCTCATCTTTATTATTGTTTTTTAGCCTTTGGAAAAAGCAGACTTTACATTATGCTTTTCAATGGATCCATATCGGAAATGTGAAGATTGATATCGGGATTTTGCTGAACGATTTAAGTGTGATTATGCTGGTGCTCATTACGCTGATTGCCTTGTTGGTGCATATCTATTCGGTAGAATACATGCGTAAAGACGCATTAAAATACCGTTATTTTGCCTACCTCAGTCTATTCTGCTTTGCCATGTTAAGTGTAGTAATGGCCGATAATCTTTTTACGTTATATGCATTCTGGGAATTGGTAGGCTTTTCATCTTACCTATTAATTGGGTTCTGGTTTACCAAAGAAAAAGCGGTGCAGGCCAACAAAAAAGCAATGATGATGAATAGGATAGGAGACATTGGCTTCCTGATCGGAATCATGATTATACTCAGCCAGTTCCATACTTTAGATTTGGATGTGCTGTTTGGCTCAGGAAAATTAATAGATTCTTCTTTTATAAAAAGTGGATTTTGGGTTTCCCCATTTGGTACAATGCCAGATTATTGGCTGAGCATTGCAGGCTTTTGTTTCTTTGCGGGAGCCATAGCCAAGTCGGCGCAGTTTCCATTACATACTTGGTTGCCCGATGCGATGGAAGGCCCAACGGCGGTATCTTCCTTAATCCACGCGGCAACAATGGTGGCTGCCGGTGTTTTTTTATTGTTGAGAATTGCGCCTTTATTTAATGAGGTTGTATTAACTAGCATGGCAACCATTGGTTTATTTACCGCTTTTATGGCAGCAAGCATTGCCCTAACACAAAATGATATTAAGAAGGTGCTGGCTTTTTCTACCATTTCTCAATTGGGTTTTATGGTGTTGGCAGTTGGAGTGCAGGACGATGCGGCCGCAGTTTTTCACCTCATCACCCATGCTTTCTTTAAGTGCCTACTTTTTTTAGCAGCCGGGATGGTGATTCATCAATTGCATCATGTAAAAGAAAAGTTCAATACCGATTTTGATGAACAGGATATGGATAACATGGGCGGTTTGCGCAAGCTGATGCCCGTTACCGGAATTGTATTTTTTATTGCAGCAATGGCACTTTCAGGCTTGCCCTTTACTTCTGGCTATCTTTCAAAAGATGCTATTTTAGTCAGCGTTTTTGAATGGGCAGATTTGCGTGGAGGTATTTATTGGCTTTTCCCATTGATAGTTTCCATCACTTCTTGGCTCACTACATTTTATATTTTTAGAGTGGTGTATAAGGTTTTCTTCGGCGAGTTTAGGTTGCCTAAAAAGCTTTCTAAAAGTATGGAAGATCTAAAGGTTCATGATCCGAATAAATGGATGAAGATTCCGGTGTTGATACTTGCTGTATTTTGTTTTGGAGTTTTTTTTGCCTATAATCCTTTAAATCTGGACAGTTCTTGGGTTTACCATGGCTTTAATCTGCAACAGCATAATGAAGGCATGTACCATTTAATGGTTCCATTGTACATCAACGTGATGAGCTTGGCTTTAATTTTTACCGCTCATTTAGTATATGCAAAAAAGAAAATAAGTTTTGATTTCTCGCAAACTTGGTATTATCAGCTCTCCTATCATCAATGGTATTTCAACCAATTTTATGATGTTTTCCTGATGAAAATTCTACTTCTTAAAACCAAAGCATTTTATTGGTTTGACCGTAAGATTATTGACGGATTTATACATTTGCTAAGTGATATAGTGATTTTTCTTTCTAAAATCTTTGGATGGTTTGATACTCATGTGGTTGATGGATTGGTAAATGGTGCCACCAAATTGGTGACGGGTTTAGGGATTTGGCTTCGTGGAATGCAAAGCGGTAAATTGCAGCATTATTTTATTTGGATGCTGTTGCTATTTTTATCTTTTATGATTTATAAAATTATTGTTTAATGGGCATATTATCCATACTCATATTTTTGCCATTGTTGCTTGGTGCAGTCATTTTGCTGTTGCCGAAATCAATGAGTAGCTATTTTAAATACCTCACTGTCGCGGTGTCTTTGGTGCAGCTCATCATTTCTACTTGGTTATATTTCAACTTTAAAACTGGAGAAGCATTTGCCGGAGTAGATCAACTCTCTCAATATCAATGGGTAGAAAAACTGGATTGGATCCGCATGGATTTGGGTGCTTTTGGTACTTTGCAGATAGATTACCTTTTAGGAGTAGATGGTTTTTCTATAGGATTGGTGTGGCTTTCCGCTCTGGTGATGTTGATTGCATCGCTCTCTTCTTGGGAAATTAAAACCAATCTTAAAGGCTATTTTGCACTATTCTTATTATTGGATACGGCAATTATTGGTGTATTCTGCTCCTTAGATCTATTCCTTTTCTATATTTTTTACGAGCTAATGTTATTGCCATTATATTTCCTAATAGGAATGTGGGGCGGTGTACGTAGGGAATATGCAGCCATCAAGTTTTTCCTTTATACGCTATTTGGTTCTATTTTTATGCTATTGGTGATTGCAGGTTTATACCTTTCCGTAACCGATCCCGCAACAGGAAACCACACCTTCAATATGGTTACGGCCATGAATCCGGCAAATTATACTGCGGGTTCTATTTTTTCTACTTTAGCCGATGTTCAAATTTTAGGTATTTCTGCAAGATGGTTAGGATTCATCATTGTATTTGTGGCTTTTGCCATTAAAGTGCCTGTTTTTCCATTCCATACTTGGTTGCCAGATGCTCACGTAGAAGCACCAACGCCAATCTCAATTATTCTTGCCGGAATCTTATTAAAAGTAGGCGCTTACGGAATTATCCGTATTGCTTATGGAATTTTCCCTGATGTTGCATCTTCATTATCGTGGTGGGTAGGGTTGCTGGGAATGATCTCTATAATTTACGGTGCAATGAATGCTTTGGCGCAAACTGATTTAAAAAGATTAATCGCTTATTCCTCTGTTTCGCACATGGGGTTTGTGTTATTAGGCTTGGCTTCTTTAACGGCAGAAGGTATAAACGGCGCCATGATGCAACTGATTTCTCATGGATTTTTATCTGTGATGCTGTTCTTCATTGTCGGGGTAATTTATACTAGGGTGCATGACAGGGATATTTACAATTTCAGGGGGTTGGCCAATCAGATGCCAATATTCACTGGTTTTGTAATGATCGCTTTTTTTGCTTCCCTCGGTTTGCCCGGATTTTCTGCTTTTATTGCCGAAATCTTCTCCTTAATCGGAGCTTTTAGCTCGCAAAGTGCAAATGGCTTATTACCAAGATGGATGGCAATGATTTCAGCTATCGGAATTTTATTGGGAGCAGGCTATTTCCTTTGGACTTTACAGCGCATGTTCTTTGGAACATTGAGGTTAAAGAAGGAAGAATGGAAATTAAAATTGGTTGATTTAAATTTCAGAGAGATCCTCACGTTGACACCACTCGCATTATTGGCTTTAGTATTGGGCATCATGCCTTCGCTCGCTTTTGATGTGATGAATGCATCAGTGAATCAATTTTTAATGTTATTTAAATAAATCCAAAAGCTATGAAAAACCTATTTAAAATCAGTATCCTCTTTCTTTTACCAGCAAGTTTGCTGGCGCAAGAGAAAAACATCAAATCCAGTTCTACCATTAAATCTGTCACTGTTTTTTTAACAGGCGCACAAATTCAGCGGGAAGCCAATAATGTGAATATTCCATCCGGAGTTTCAGAAGTTGTCTTTTCTGGTTTATCAAATGATATTAATCAGCAAAGTATTCAAGTAAAAGGAGCAGGAGATTTCACCATTCTATCGGTAAACAAACAGGCTAATTTTTTAAAGGAGCAAAGTAATTCTGAGGAGATAAAAAAACTGACAGATGATGTATCAACGCAAAGAAACGTGATCTCTAAGTTAAATGATGAGTTACAAATACTAAAAACTGAAGAAGATATTTTATCAAAAAATCAGTCGACTTATTCTGATGTTAACGGAATGGATATTAATAAATTGAAGGCTTTATTAGATTTCCAGAAAACCAAAATAAGAGAGATTAAAGATAATCAATACCGTATAAATGAAAAGTTGGTAATAGAAGCAAAAAACTTAAACGACTTGAATCGTCAGTTGCAAACTTTTAGTACCAATGCACTTCAAAATACAACAGATATCGTTGTTAAAATCAAATCTATAAACGCATTGAAAGCAACTTTTAATATCAGCTATTTAGTTAACAATGCCAGTTGGTACCCTACTTATGATATTAGGGCAAAAGATATAAATGACCCCATTCAATTAATTTATAAAGCAAACGTAAGCCAACGTTCTGGCGAGGATTGGTCTAAAGTGAAATTGAATTTGTCTTCAGGAAATCCTTCTGAAAATTCTGCCATTCCAAATTTAGACCCTTATGTATTGGGCTTCAATGATGTCTTAAAAAAACTGCAAGGAAGAGCTTCAGGAATGGTGCTACAAGATCAGAATTCACTAAATGAAGCTGTTGTGGTAGGATATGGAACTGATAAAAGTGAAAACAATATCAAAATTAGAGGTGCCTCTTCCATTGCGCCTCAAGTTGTTTCTCAACAAAATCAAACTAGTTTATTGTTTGATATTAAAGAGATTTACTCAGTTCCATCTGATGGTAAATTAATTGTGGTAGAAATTGGAGATTTTAAAGTTCCAGCTACCTATACTTACACCGCAATTCCTAAGCTTTCTAAAAATGTAAATTTAACCGCTAAGATTACTGATTTTAACGACATGAATTTACTTTCTGGAGAAGCAAACATTTTCTTTGATGGCACTTTTTTAGGATCGTCGGTAATAGATATTCAGCAAACAAAAGATACGCTTGACATTGCTTTAGGTAACGATAAAAATGTAATTGTTACCCGCGAAAAGCAAACAGATTTTAAAGAAAAACAATTCTTGGGTTCTTCTCAAAAGGTAACCAGGGATTTTGTAATTACCATTAAAAACCGTAAAAATAAAGCAATTGATCTGGTATTATATGATCAGTTGCCTATTTCAAATAACCAAGATATTTCCATAGAAAAGTTAGATCTCTCTGGAATGGAGCTGAATGAAAAAGACGGTAAATTAACTTGGAAGCTGAAATTGCAACGCAATGAAGAGAAAAAACTGAACCTGAAATATCAGGTGAAATATCCTAAGAATACACAGATTAATTTGGAATAAAAATTAATAACCTCGGTTTGTGTTTTCACAGACCGAAACTGAAAGGTAAAGAAAGTGGTCTGTGAGAACACAGACCACGGAGATAGAATACACAGATTAACTTGGATAAAAATTATTAACCTCGGTCCGTGTCTTCACATACCGAAACTAAAAAGTAAAGCAATTGGTCTGTGAGGACCCAGGCCACGGAGGTAGAATACACAGATTAATTTGGAATAAAAATTAGTAACCTTGGTCTGTGTCTTCACATACCGAAACTAAAAGGTAAAGAAAGTGGTCTGTGAGGATACAGACCACGGAGGTAAAAAAAATAAATGCAAAATATAGCCCAAAGCACTAATAACATTATCCATTCCCTGCCTTATTTGGCGGGCGAATGGATTTTAACTAGTGGATTTTTATTAGTCATTGTTTTGGATTTATTTGTCAAAAAATCAAAAGCTTTAGTTTTTGCTACCGCGATGTTGACCTTGCTTTTAAGTGGCACATTTTTGTTCAATCAGTACCAACATTTCGGCGAAAGCCAATTGCTTTTCAATGGCATGTTTCATTTAAGCAAAGCAGCATTGCAGTTTAAGTTGCTGGTGATATTTGCATCAATTCTTTCTTTGGTTTTCTTTTATCAGGATGATCGTCTTAACAATCACCTTAAAGGAATTAATGATTTCATCAGTATATTTTTAGCTGCAATCTTAGGAATGTTCCTGTTAATTTCGGTGGCTAATTTATTGATGCTTTACCTTTCTATTGAAATGATCTCCTTAGCCTCCTATCTGATGGTGAGTTATAATGCCTATGAAAAAAAGCAGGCAGAGGCGGGAATGAAATATGTGTTATTTGGAGCCGTGGCATCTGCCATGATGTTGTATGGCATCAGCTTAATGTATGGTTTTACAGGTTCTATTGATTTGTACGGAGAAGCGCTTCAAAATGGATTTTTACAGATTGGAACAAGTGGAAGAGCTTTATCGTTAATTTTATTGATGACGGGAATTGGCTTTAAGCTTTCTTTTGTGCCTTTTCATTTCTGGACACCCGATGCGTATGAAGCTGCACCAACCAGTGTGACCTCTTTTTTAGCAACGGTTCCTAAAATTGCAGTATTTGGAGTTTTATACTGCATACTTCCTACTTTTCAGGGTATTGGAGAAGGATTGTTCATACAGATCATCCTATGCGTTTCCGCTATTTCTATGATATTAGGAAATACCATTGCGCTTTTCCAAAACGACCCGAAAAGAATGATGGCTTATTCTTCCATTGGTCATACCGGCTTTATCCTGATGCTTTTTGTGTTGCCTCAAGCAATGGTGTTAAAAGCATTATTGTTTTATTTGGTTGCGTATACGTTGATGAATACTGGAACGTTTATGACTGTTGCACACTTAGAACAAAGGTTTGGTGCTTTTTCCATTGCTGATTATAAAGGTTTAGGGAAAAAAATACCTTTTATAGGTGCTTTACTCGTCATTTTAATGGTATCCTTAACAGGATTGCCACCAACAGCAGGATTTATCGCCAAGTTTTTAGTGTTCTCTTCTTTAATTCTCACTGCATCAAATAGTACTTTTGTTGCTATTTTATTAGCGATTGCGGCATTAACTACAGTCATTTCATTATTCTACTATCTAAAAATCCCGCTGAATTTCTTTTTGAAGAAAGCTGATGAAATAAAAACGGCAACAAAGTTAATTCCTTTATTGCCGATTGTTATTTCTGTGATTGTTTTCCTAATTATATTATTAGGAGTTTTTTCTTCTTTAATTGACTCTTTGATATTCTAAACCTGGTCCGTCACAAGGCTGTGAACCACCGAATAATTTATTATTTACAAAGTATAAACTTTGTTCTTTACTACCAAAGTAACAGGATTCGATTAGCTTATTTGCCTCTTTGTATTGTAGCATATAATAAATTTTACTTTCAAACTCCTCTACGGAATAAGTTCCTGAAGCAGAGGTTGTAGTTCCATTTTCTTCCCGAGTTTTAGTAAAAGTTTTATTTGTATTGAATTGATAATTTTCTTGATAAGGTAGATTATTGCCACTTAATGAACTATTAGCGATTTGTCCTTTCATGGTAATCAATTTCCATTTTTGTGGATAGGAATTTCCGTCAGATGTTTCCTCTTTTTTACAAGAGCTAAGAATGATGATTGCAAATAGAAAGGTTAATACTTTTTTCATAATGATGCTTTTAAAAGTTTATAGTTTCGGTTCATAAATCTTTGCGAATTTAATTATAAATCTGATACAGCAATTTTCGCAAAAAGAAAAGGCTTTGTTAAATAAACCCGATTGCAACGGAAAGCCCGCAAGATATTTTTGAGGGAAATTCCAGTGAAATGATTGACTGCTGTAAGCGGTTTAGAATAGGCTATGCTTTTCTGACATAAGGCACACATTAATTTGTGTAAAAAAAATTAATGCAGTTAAAAAGAATTACAATAACACTATATTTCATTAATTCTTACTGGTGATATCAATCTTCTCATACAAATAAGCTGGACAATCAAGAGCTAATCCGGTATCATTATATAGCTCACCATTAGATTTCAAAATCATTTTCTCCATTAATTTTGGTCGGTCGCAAAAACTAATTAAATCATTATCTGATTTGTAAATAAATGTAATGTAATCCCCATTAACCGAAAAAGTGCCTGAAACCGTTTGGATATTATTTGCAACTTCCCTCGATTTTGTAAAAGTTGAATCGGCGTTTAATAGGTAGAATTCTAAATATGGGAGGGGATCTTGATTGCCTAATAAGCCTGCATCCATTCTGGTCAATTTCCATTTTTGAGGATAGGAATTTCCGTCAGATGTTTCCTCTTTTTTACAAGAGCTAAGAATGATGATTGCAAATAGAAAAGTTAATACTTTTTTCATAATGATGCTTTTAAAAGTTTATAGTTTCAGTTCATAAAGCATTACGAATATAATTATAAATACGATACAGCAATTGTAGAAAAAAGCAAAGGTTTTATTAAATAAACTCAATTGCAACCCAAAGCCCGTAGGATAGGTGTAAGGGGACTTCCGGGGAAATGATTAGCTGTTGTAGTCGATACTGAATAAGCTTTCCTTTTCTAAACTAAAGTCCACATTAATTTTGTGCAAAGAAATGTGATGCCAATGACGTTTTGTATTTCGCAATCCCTAATAAAGTTTTACTTTTGTGAGCTTCATTAACATAGCAATGAGCGACTCTATTAAACACGAATGCGGTATCGCATTTATCAGACTCCTAAAACCTTTATCATTTTATCAGGAAAAGTACGGCACCTCACTTTATGGCTTAAATAAGCTGTATTTGCTGATGGAGAAGCAACATAACCGTGGACAAGATGGGGCTGGAATTGCAACTATTAAGCTGGATGTAAAACCAGGAAACCGCTATATCAGTCGTCACCGTTCTATGGAGAAAAATGCCGTTCAGGATATTTTTTCTTATGTGATGAATAAATTTGCGGCCGTTGAAAAGGAACATCCCGAGTTATTGCAGGACCCGGAATGGTTGAAAGAGAATGTGAGTTTTACTGGAGAAGTGCTTTTGGGGCATTTACGCTACGGAACTCACGGTAAAAACAGCATTGAAGCCTGTCATCCCTTTTTACGTCAGAACAATTGGATGACTCGTAACCTCATGATTGCCGGAAACTTCAACATGACCAATGTAGATGAACTTTTACAGCAGTTGTATGATTTGGGGCAGCATCCTAAAGAAAGAGCAGATACGGTAACGGTATTAGAAAAAATAGGTCACTTTTTAGACGATGAAAATCAATTCTTATTTGATAAATTCAAAAGAGAAGGATATGACAATGCGGAGATTTCTCAACTAATAGGGAATCACCTGAATGTGAACAGAATCTTAAAAAAATCTGCCAAAACCTGGGACGGTGGTTATACCATTGCAGGGATATTTGGACATGGAGATGCTTTTGTACTGAGGGACCCGGCAGGAATCCGTCCGGCTTATTATTATCAGGATGAGGAGATCTTTGTTGCCGCATCTGAACGTCCGGCTTTACAAACTGCTTTTAACATTAAAATTGGTCAGGTAAAAGAAATTGAACCTGGTCATGCCATCATTATTAAAAAAGACGGAACCATTACTGACGAAATTTTTACCGAGCCGGTGGAAAAGAAAGCCTGTTCTTTTGAAAGGATTTATTTCTCCAGAGGAAGTGATGCAGACATTTACAAAGAACGCAAAAAATTAGGTCAGCTATTATGTCCTAGAATTTTAGAACGTGTAAATCAAGATTTAGAACATACTGTATTTTCCTATATCCCCAATACGGCAGAAGTTTCATTTTACGGTTTAGTAGAAGGATTACACAGCTATACCAAGCAAAGTCAAAGAGATGCCTTAATACACAGCCGTGATAATTTGACGGATGAAGAACTGGATAGGATTTTGAAAATTACGCCACGGGTAGAGAAATTGGCTATTAAGGATGTGAAGATGCGAACCTTCATTACCCAAGATGCTGAACGTAGCGATATGGTTGCCCATGTTTATGACACTACTTACGGACTGATTAATAGAGGTGTAGATACTTTGGTGGCCATGGATGATTCTATTGTTCGTGGTACAACTTTAAAGCAGAGTATTTTAAGGATTTTTGATAGATTAGGTCCAGTGAAGATCATTATTGTTTCTTCGGCTCCGCAAATCCGTTATCCGGATTGTTACGGAATTGATATGAGCAAAATGGGAGAGTTTGTGGCATTTGATGCGGCTATTCAGCTATTAAGAGAGCGTGGGATGGACAGTGTGATTACCAATGTGTACAGAAAATGTCTCGCTCAAGCTGATTTACCAAAAGAGAAAGTGGTGAATCATGTAAAAGAAATATATGCGCCATTCACTCCTGAAGAAATATCTGATAAAATTGCAGAAATCATCACACCAAAAGAAATTAAAGCTAAGGTAGAGGTGATTTATCAAACTTTAGAAGGTTTACATGAAGCTTGTCCTAATCATTTAGGAGATTGGTATTTCTCTGGAAATTATCCTACTCCCGGAGGAAATAAAGTAGTGAACAAAGCTTTTATGAATTGGATGGAAGGTAAAAACTCAAGAGCTTATTTGTAGGTGGTTAGATTGGATCTTTATTCTTTGCTCCTTATTCTTTATTCTCCTATTTAAATCAGCGAATGCCCTACAATAAGGTTGTAAATAAGTTTTAGCGCAAATATAATAATGAGCACCCCAGCTATTTTATTAAGGTTCTGAATGGTTTTTTCTTTGATCTTATACCTCATCTTATGAGAGAAGTAAGCTTTTAAAGTATCCATTCCAAATAGCGTAAGCAAAATAGCGCCAAAAAATGGTACAATCTGCCGAGAAGTAAGCTCCCCATAAAGAGAATAAACGCCACTGGTTACACTTACCCAATACAAAAGAATAAAAGGATTAAAAATGCACATGAAAAATCCTTTGAAGAAATAACCGGCATGTTTTATTTTGGAAGGGGTATCGTCATAATTGATTTTCACCTTTTTTAGCAGGTAATACAGTCCGATACTTAACAGTACAATACTTCCAACAATACCGATAGGCACACGGTAAGTACTTTCAAAACTTAATAAAGAAGTTCCAAAAAGAGTGATGATCACATAAATTAAGTCGCTGATTACCACACCTGAAGCCAGTGCAACCCCAGCGTAGAAACCTTTTTCGATACTAGTTTTAATCAAAGCAAAAAATACAGGTCCAGTTAAGAATGAAAGTACAATCCCTAATCCAATCCCTGAAACAATAAGCTCTAGCATTAATTTATACTTTGGTTGCGTGTGATGCGAATATGCGATTTTCATAAGTAAATCCCTACTTTAATTTAAATAATGGCTTTCAATATTTAAATTATTTTTTTTTGTTAAAAAAGCTTTATTTAGATTAGGGCACAAATTTTCAAAACATAAACCGTTATTTTTATATTAAATGGAACAAAATTCTAAAACAAACTGGGCCCAATTTATCCCATTGGTTACTGTATTCTTTTTCTGGGGTTTTGTAGCCGCAAGTAATGATATTTTAATCCCTGTATTTAAAAAAGCATTTGACCTTACACAAAGTCAAAGTCAATGGGTTTCTTTAGCTTTTTATATTGCTTATACCGTAGGCTCTTTAATTTACAACGGGATATGTGTTTTAATGAAGAAGGATTTAATCAACACCATAGGATATAAAAATGGTTTAGCCTTAGGTTTAGTGATTTCTGCTTTGGGTACTTTGCTTTTTTATCCAGCAGCAAATCTGCAGTCTTTTCCTTTAATGCTAACTGGTTTATTTGTGGTAGCATTGGGCTTCTCTTTACAGCAAACGGTGGCAAATCCTTTAGCCATTGCTTTGGGCCCAATTAATACAGGCTCGCAAAGGTTAACATTGGCCGGTGGGGTTAATAATTTTGGAACTACTATTGGCCCCTTGATTGTGAGTTTTGCGATTTTTGGATCAAGTACAAATATCAGTAACGATATCAGTATTGAAAGTGTTAAAATTCCTTACCTCATTTTGGGATTAGCATTTTTACTGGTTGCTGTTTTCTTAAAATTATCTTCATTACCAGATAAACCACCAATTGAGGAAGCTAAATCTGATGATCATTTAAAAGGCTCGGCATTAAAATATCCTCAGTTGGTAATGGGCATGGTCGCTATTTTCGTTTATGTTGGTGTAGAGGTTTCTACAGCCAGTAACTTGCCAGCTTATATGGAGAAAGATCTCGGTTTTGATATCAAAGACATTGCACCTTACATTTCATTGTATTGGGCCAGCTTAATGATTGGTAGATGGACAGGTGCAGTTGAAGCATTTACTGATAATGTAAGCAAACAAAAAATATTTAGATTCATTGCGCCATACCTTGCATTCGGAGTTTTTCTTTTGGTAAATGCAATTGCCAAGCATGATTTAGCTCCGTTTTACGTTTACGGTTTTGTGATTTTGGTATTAATTATTGCCGATATGATGAGCAAAGGCAACCCTGCCAGAATGTTATTGATATTTTCTTTAATCGGTATTCTGGCGTTAATTACAGGCATGACTACAAAAGGAATGGTGAGTGTTTATGCTTTTACTAGCGTTGGATTGTTTTGCAGTACATTATGGCCTTGTATCTTTACTTTGGCAGTAAGTGGCTTAGGCAAAAATACCAGTCAGGGGAGTAGCTTCTTAATCATGATGATTATGGGCGGTGGTATTATCAGCTGGCTACAGGGTTATTTATCAGAATATACAGGTATACAGTACAGTTATATTGTTGGGGTTTTATGTTTTGCTTATTTAGCATATTATGCATGGAGTGTAAGCGGAATTTTAAGAAAACAGGGAATTAATTTTGATAAAGCAGTTTCCTCAGGTCATTAAAATGAAATTAACTTTCAACGAAATCTTTATGAATTTGGCCATTGATTTGGCTAAACGTTCTCATTGTGTGAAAAACCATGTTGGGGCGGTGCTCACAAAAGATACCCGTATCATTTCTATCGGATACAACGGGCCACCTGCAGAAACACATAATTGTGACGAAGAATGGCCAGAGGAAGGTTGCCCAAGAGATTCAAGAAATAGCTGTTCTTTAGCTTTGCATGCTGAGGAAAATGCCATTTTATATGCCGTGAAAAATGGGACTCAGATTCAGGGTTCCACACTTTACACCACCCTATCTCCCTGCATTGCTTGTGCAAGGTTAATATTGTCTTCAGGAATTAAAGAGGTTTTCTTTAAAGATTCTTATGCCGCTTATAAAGGTTTAGCGAATGATGAAGGAGTTGATTTCTTGAACAAATTTGGAGTTTCCTGCTCAAAATTAGAAGATGAAATTATCTCCAATTAAAAAGAAAAGCTATTTACTGATTATTATACTTCTTACAGGAGGTTTTATAGGTTCAAAATATCTTTTCAAAGGTGAACTGACCGAATGTTCTGGTTTGGTTGTTTCCTCTAAAAGCGACCAATTACTTTGGGTTCATAACGATAGCGGAGACGAAGGAAGAGTTTTCTTGATTAATAGTAAGGGTGAAATTTTAGCTAAATATCTGTTCAAGAAGGACGTGATAGATTGTGAAGATATTGCGCTTTATAGCCCTAAGAATGGCAAACCACAACTTTTTGTAGGAGACATTGGTGATAATAATGCGGTAAGAGATTACATCAGCATTTATAAATTTGATGAACCAGAACCTGTAAGGAAAAGTAAAGTTGAAATCCCGCTAAAAGAAGTAACTGAGCTAAAGTTCCGCTATCCTGATGGTCCTCGGGATGCTGAATGTCTTCTAGTTGATGAAAGAGACCAGCAAATTTATATCGTATCAAAAAGAGAAGATTCTGTTGCAGTTTATTCAGCACCTATTCAAAGTAAGGCAGGGCGTATCATTACTTTAAAACAAGAAGGAAAACTTTTTTTTCCAGGTCCAATGGGTTCAAAAGGGATTACAGCTGGCGATATTTCCAGAAATGGAAAGGAAGTTATCATAAAGTCCTACATCAATATTTTTTATTGGGATAGAAACCCTGATGAAACTATTCCTCAATGTTTACAAAAAGCTTTTGTTGGTTTACCTTATAAACCTGAAAAACAAGGGGAAGCCGTTGGGTTTTTGCATGATGGAAGAAGCTATTACACCATGAGTGAATCTAATAAACTTCGGGTGAGGTATAAGAAGATTTAGTTTCTCTAAAGTTCAAAACCTTTATTTAAATTAGAAGAATGCATTTCGAATTTAGTCTTTACAGCTGTCTTCCGCTCATTTTCTTCTTTCATATTCTGATTTACAGCTTTCTGTTTTTCTTTAGAGCAAAAAAACAAGAGAATTACGCCGATCAATTAATGGGCTTTTTCCTGTTTATCAGTGCATTTGTTGTTTTCCCTTGGATGGTTGGCTTTGCAGGCTGGTATGATACGCAACCTTATCGCGATATTCTTTTCTTCACGCCTTTTGTTCATACACTAGCAATTGGCCCATTATTGTTCTTATATGTAAAATCCTTAACCGATTTCAATTTTAGGATAAAAGGCAAAATGTATCTCCATTTGGTTCCGGCATTCTTATACCTTATTTATAGAGTAGCTTCAAGTTCAATAGATATTTTTGTTTTTGAAAAATACAATTTAACCAACGAATATGAAGATCCAGATTTCTCTTTCTGGTATTCAACGCTATCAATAATCAGTATTTTAATTTACCTGTTTCTCTCTATCAGGCATTATGGTAAGTATAAAAAGTATGTAGAAATCACTACTTCATTTGCTGATTTAGCGAGTTTGAAATGGTTGAGAAATTTCCTCTATGCTTTCGGAATTTTAACTGTTTTACCTATCGTCAGAGATGTTCTTTCCGTATTACCTTTTTTCGAGAAGCTAAGGTATTATGGTCCTTGGTATTATTATGTGGCTTTCGCAATTGTTGTTTACTATATCGCCATTAATTCTTACCAAGCAGTTTATATGCACCTAAGAAAAATCGAGTTTCAACCGCAATTACTTTTGGCTTATCAAGATGCTGAAACTTCTCTAAATAAGGAAGAACCTTTTGAACCGACAGCTTTACCGATTGATGAAAAATCGCTTCAGCTGAAAAAAGAATTGATCAAATTGATGGAAGAGGAGGTTTTATTTGAACGATCTGACTTAACCCTTAATGAAGTTGCACAAAAACTGCAAACCAATACAGTAATATTAAGTAAGGTTGTGAATCAGCAGTTTGCTCTAAACTTCAACGATTTCATTAATCAGTATCGTGTAAATGCGGTGATTGAAAGAATTAAAGATCCAAAATTTAAAAATCAGACTTTATTAGCAATTGCATTTGATGCCGGTTTTAATTCTAAAGCTACTTTTAATAGAGCTTTTAAAAAGTTCACTGATAAAAACCCGAAAGACTTTCTGAATTGATTCTTTTGCGTTAAGCCTGCCCGAAAAACAGGCGGGGATTGAAGCGACATCTTTTTTGGCTTTTTCAAATGTAAAGTCCGAGCTTAAGAGCTATCCAAGAATTCCCAAATCTTTCATGATTAACTTCAGTTTAGATTTTCTACATTATCAAGCCTCAAAACAGACCATTATTGAGCTCATTTTCGCCCTTGGTGGTTGCGGATGAGATGAAGAAATTAAAGTACTTCCTTTGTAGCAACCGGCGCAGGCGGGAGTTTTTGGGAACTTTTTTCGGAAAAAAGTGCCTGCCATTGCCCGGCAGAGGGCAGGAAAGGTTGTGTGAAAATGCCAAAAATCGATGAGTAAATTAATATTAGGTTGAGATAAAGTCCAAATTCTTCAAATTAGTCTCAAATCATAATTTGAAACCAATTTAAAGCCTCAAATTATGATTTGAAGCGATGTGCTTTTCTTTTCTTAACACCTTTGGAGAAAGAAATAAAGACATGAAAAATTTATTCTCATTATTACTCATCCTCATTTCCTTAAACGGGTTAGCTCAACAAGCAGACAGCACTAGAAAAGATACCCTTGCCTCACAGAAATTAATGGAGGTGGTAGTAAAATCTACAGTTCCAATTGTACAGGTGAAAACGGATAAAATTTCATTAAATGTAGAAGCAATGCCAAACGCAGCCGGAACAAATGCTTTGGAATTATTAAGACAAGCTCCTGGAATTTCAATAGACGGAAACGACAATATTAAGATGAGCGGAAAAAACGGCATACAAGTTTTGTTAGACGGCAGATTACAGACATTAAGTTCACAGCAGATTGCTTCCTTATTAAAAAGTACGGATGCATCTAACATCAAAACTATTGAGGTAATTGCTAATCCATCTGCTAAATATGATGTTGCAGGAAATGCTGGGATTGTCAACATCATCTTTAAAAAATCTAACCAATATGGGACCAATGGAAGTGTGACTTTAGGTTATCAAAAAATGCAACATTACAGACAGAATACTGCATTTAATATTAATACCAAAGGGAAAAACTTTAATGCTTTTGCCAATGGGAATTATGACCATAGCCTACAATATACCAATGTAGAAAGTAACCGTTATTTAAGCGATAAAACTTTTTTGCAAAAAGGAGTTGAAAGACAAGGTTATGAAAACCCAGGGTTAAGGTTTGGGATGGATTATAACTTAAATGCGAAAAGTAAAATTGGAGCTATTTTAAATTACAACAGAATTTGGAACGATTTCCCTTCTGATGCCTCAACTCAGGTAATTAATGGAAATAGCAATAATTTTTTAAATACCATTACAACTGCCAACCTTACTGAAAATAAATTAGGATCAAATGTAAACTATCAGTTTCAGGATGCCAGCGGAAGAAAGTTAAGTATTGATGCGGATTGGTTAGGCTACAATGCAAATTTGAAAAATTCAGTAAATAATACTTTTAGCAACAGTACTGCAATTAATACCTTTAAGAACAATACAAAATCTAATATTAATTTATTTTCGGCTAAGGTCGATTTGAATCTCAAATTCTTAAAAGATGGAACTTTTGAGGGTGGCATTAAATTCTCATCCAGCAAAACAGAAAATAATTTAAAAGCTTATCAGAATAATGGAAGCCAAGAATTAAATCAGAATAACGATTATAATTACAAGGAGAAAATTTATGCTACTTACACTAGCTTTAATAAAAGCTACAATAAATGGAATTTGCAGGCAGGCTTAAGAGCCGAGTTTACCCAAAACAGTGGTATTTCAGTAAATGGACAACAAAATAGCACTGCTTTGTCTGATAGTTCTTACCTCAATATTTTCCCAACCTTGTTTATTAGATATAATGCTAATGAAAATCATTCCTTCGGGTTTTCTTACAACAAGAGGTTAAACCGTCCATCATTCCAAGATCAAAATCCTTATATCTACCGGACTGATTTTTATTATGCAGAGCAGGGCAACCCTAATTTGTTACCGGCATACACCCAAAGTTTCGGTTTAGATTTCACTTGGAAAGGACAAACGCAAATCAAATTGAATTATAATCAAACCAAAAATTTGATGGAAAAAATTATCACTCAAAATGGCGATCAAACTTTAGCCAGATATGCAAATGCAGGTACCAGAAGTTTTGTAAACATTAACGTAAATTCTCCTTTTGAAATCAATAAAACTTGGTCGGGGTATTTTTATGTAGAGCCTTACTACCAGTTTTATAAAGCAGATTTAAGCCAATATAACGGACTTGCTAAAATAGCAAATGGCGGTTTGGGATTCAATTCCTACATCAGTAACAACTTTAATTTCGGTAAAAATTGGACCGGAAGTTTAAGCAATTGGTTCAATTATGCCAGTCGTTCTTCCATCTATAAAACCAAAGCCATTACCAGTGTTGATGTGGCCGTTAAAAAACAAATGTTAAACAACAAAATCACATTAAACTTAGCTTACCGAGATATTTTTAATACCCAAAGATGGGCTCAAACTGCACAAATTGACGAAGTAAACCAATCCAGTTTACGTAAATGGGAAAGTAGCGGTGCTTATGTTGGCTTAAGCTACCGTTTCGGAAATCAAAAACTGAAAGTTGCCAGAGGCAGAGACACGCAAACGGAAGAAAAAGATAGGATTAAATCAAGAAACTAATTAAATTAGAATGCATTAAAGCTCAATTATTAAATGTGGAGACATAAACATCTAAATTTAAAATAACCTTAATTTAAGGGCAACTAAGATTAAAATTTCACCTCGTCAGTATCTTCATCTGGAAGAATGAAATCATCCCCAAATTCTTCATTCACATCATGTGCCCATTGCTCTTCATTAGTTGCTTTGTGCACATTTTCCGTTTTCTTGTTCACTACTTTTTCATCTTCATTGGTAATTTTTTCATTATCCGTGTTTTTCTTTAAGTCTTTTGGGTCTTGTTGATTTTCCATGATTTTGTTTTTTGATAACTAAACAAAAAGCTTACCATAAAAGTGATTTGTGGCTTACCAAAATTTATAGCTTTAAGCTTTTGGCATTTAGCTTTAAGCATTTACAGATAAGTATCAAATCTGGTACATTATAAATCCATTGTAATTGGTAAATTGGGATTTAAAAAATTTATTCATCAAAACCCAAAATTATGAAGATAAAGAACTACTTATTTATTGCGCTTTTACTGAATCAAGGATTTGTTTTTGCCCAAGTTAAAGACGCAGTTATTGATAAAATTGTTAAAGAGGAAACGGATAATTCACAGCTGGAGAAATTGGCTCATGAGCTTACCGATATGATTGGCCCTCGCTTGGTGGGTACACCGCAAATGAAAGTAGCCAATGATTGGGCTGTAAAAAAATACACAGATTGGGGCATTAGTGCAAAAAATGAAAAATGGGGCGATTGGAGAGGATGGGAGCGAGGGATTTCTCACATTGACATGATTTCCCCTAGAGTAAAAACTTTAGAAGGAACGCAATTGGCATGGAGCCCTTCCACTTCCTCAAAAGGGGTAACAGCAGAGGTAATTATCTTGCCAGATTTAGCTGATTCAAATGCTTTTAAAGCTTGGTTACCCAATGCGAAAGGTAAATTGGTGATGGTTTCCATGTTGCAACCAACTGGTCGGCCGGATGATAATTGGGAAGCATTTGGTACCAAAGAATCTGTAGAGAAAATGAAAAAAGACAGAGCCGAACTAACCAAAGCTTGGAGTAACCGCATCAGTAAAACTGGCTATACTTCCCGTACTTTGCCATTGGCTTTAGAAAAGGCGGGTGCCGCCGGAATTGTTTCTTCTTACTGGTCAGCAGGATTTGGGGTCAATAAAATTTTTAGTGCTTATACCAAAAAAATCCCTACGGTTGATATTGCTTTAGAAGATTATGGTTTGTTGTATAGGTTAGCCGAATCGGGGCAAACCCCAAAACTGAATATTGTTGCGGAGTCTAAAGAATTAGGAGTTGTACCCGTTTTTAATACCATTGCTGAAATTAAGGGAACGGAGAAACCTGATGAATATGTGATGCTTTCTGCACATTTTGATTCTTGGGACGGTGGCACAGGAGCAACAGATAATGGCACCGGAACCTTAACAATGATGGAAGCCATGAGGATTTTAAAACTCGTTTATCCTAATCCTAAAAGAACCATTTTGGTGGGGCATTGGGGAAGTGAAGAACAAGGATTAAATGGTTCGAGGGCTTTTGTGGAAGACCATCCAGAAATTGTAAAGAACATACAAGCTTTATTTAATCAGGATAACGGTACTGGAAGAGTGGTCCAACTATCTGGTCAAGGATTTTTAAATGCTTATGATTATTTAGGTAAATGGTTAAGTAAAGTACCAGCGAATATCAAAGATCAGATTGAAACCAAGTTTCCGGGAACTCCTGGTGGCGGTGGGTCTGATTATGCTTCTTTCGTAGCTGCTGGGGCACCTGCTTTTTCGTTAAGCTCTACCAGTTGGGATTATGGAAAATATACTTGGCATACCAATCGTGATACGTACGATAAGATTGTTTTTGATGATGTAAGGAACAATGCCATTCTAACGGCAATTTTGGTTTACATGGCCAGCGAAGACCCTGAAACTACTTCGAAAGTTAAAAGTGTTTTACCAGTTAATTCAAGAACTGGGCAACAAATGGAATGGCCGAAGCAGACATCGCCAACAAGAAAAGGAGGCTTGGATTAATTATTTTTTTTAAAATGAGATTTTGAGGAATTTAATATTGAAATCTCCAGAAATTTTTTTGGTCTCTCAGATTATTTAGAAAAACGCAGAAGACAAAGTATTGATTATTATTTCTGCGTAAATCTGTTAAATCTGTGGGATATTTTTAATAGCATTCAAAAGCCATCCGAATGGATGGCTTTTGTTTTTTAAAAATTTATCAATTCGTAATTTGTACTTCTACCTCCGGCTTCGACTTTTTTAAGGATTTCTTTTTTTATCAAATCCTGAATATCTCTTAAGGCAGTATCTGCGGAGCATTTAGCTATTTTGGCCCATTTAGAAGTATTCAATTTTCCTTCAAAACCATCCATTAATTTATTAAGTATTAAAACTTGACGGCTGTTTAAAACCGTTTTTGCATTCTTGTTCCAAAAATCATGCTTAAACAATACTTTGGCCAATGTCTCATCTGCTGCTTTAATTGCATTTTTCAAACAGTTTAAAAACCAGCTGATCCAAAGTGTAATGTCTAAATCTCCTCTTTGCGTTTTTTCTAATACGGCGTAATAGACCTTTCTTTCTATTCTTATTTGCGTAGAAAAGCTATAGAACCTTTGCGAAACTCCTTCTGCTCTGGCTATTAATGAATCAGAAATGGCCCTGGCAATCCTTCCGTTACCATCTTCAAAAGGATGTATGGTTAGAAACCAAAAATGAGCAATAGCGGCTTTAATCACTGGGTCTAAATTCTTTTCTGTATTAACCCAATTAAAAAAAACTTCCATTTCCTTTGGTACTTTGCTGGCTGATGGCGCTTCAAAATGAACTTTTTCTTTACCTAACGCACCTGAAACCACCTGCATGGGTCCGGTAGAATCATCTCTCCAGTTACCTACAATTATTTTATATAAACCGCTTTTCCCTGAAGAGAATAAAGAAGAATGCCAGCTAAATAATCTTTTTTCATTTAGCTCATCTGTATGATTTTGCGTGGCATCCAAAATCATTTCTACCATACCATCAACATTCCTGTCGGATGGTATAAGACCAGAGATTTCCATTCCTAGATGACGGGCAACGGATGATCTTACTTCATCTAACTCAAAAATTTCACCTTCAATTTCAGAAGATTTAAGCACATCTTTACTCAGCATTTCTAAAGAAGCTTCATCTCTTAGCTTAAAGCCGATTGCTTCCATTTTTCCCAAAACTTTACCTTGAAGATTTCTCACTTCTCCAATAATGGATATTAGGGTATCATTATCCCATAAAAATTGAGGCCATTGATTTCTTTGGTGAATATACATTTTCTATTTACCGCTTATTCTGCGGTAAATGTATCATTTAATCTCCGCATTTGGAAATTATTCATCGCATTTTATGCGGTGAATATTAAATTTAATCTCCGCATCATTTCTTTAAGAAAGATATTTTTTAAAACAGATGCTGTTTGCTACTCCAATGTATTGTCCATAATTTGAGGTAATTAAGTAGCCATTCTTTTTATAAAGTGCAATGGCTTCCGGTTGGTTATAACCAGTTTCCAGCACACATGCTTCAAAGTTCAATTCTCTGGCCCAATTTTCTAACTCATTAAGCATTTTAGAAGCAGTCCCTTTCCCACGTTGAGCTGGAATTACAAACATCCTTTTAATTTCCACAACTGTATCTTCATAAAGCTTGAATGCGCCACACGCAATAGGAATTTCATTTTCATAGGCAACAATTGCATTCTTAATGGTATCAATTTTATTAAACTGGGCATAAAATGCGTGTTCTTCTCCATCTCTTTTGGCTAGGTCAGCATCTAATAACTTCACCAATTCAATAAAATCAGGATGGGTGCTGTCTGTTCTAATTATATTAATCATCTTCAAATTTTCAAATCAGTAAATTTTTAAATCATAATCCCTTCATGAACTCATAGTAAAAGCTAATCCCTCTTTTATATTCAGAAACTTTTATTCTTTCGTTTACGCCATGAAATCCTTCAGGATCTTTAAAAGGAGCAAATCTGAAAATTTGCGTGGTCAGCTCTCCAAAGTACCGGGCATCTGTAGCTCCTAATACTAGGTAAGGGGCAACTACAATATTTGGATGATAAGCGGAGATTATTTTCTGGATGTATTTAAAAGTTTGGTCCTCCACGTTGGCAACCTGTTTGGGTTCATTTCCTGCACCTAAAGGAATTATTTTGATGCTATCGTTCTCAATCACCTTTTTCACATGAGCGATCACATCGTTTTGAGAAATGCCGGGCTGTGTTCTAAAGTTTACCGTAGCTTGCGCTTCTCCTGGAATCAGGTTTTCCTTAATACCAGCATTAAATAGGGTAGTGGCTGTGGTAGTTCTCACTGTCGCATTCCCAGCTCCAGATTTACTGTAAGTGCTGACTATCATAGGTTTAAATAACCATTGATTGGCCATGGCCATTTTGCTTACAAAAGGCATTTCCGGTCCTATATAAGACAAGAAATTTTGAACTACAGTGCCCAAGTCAGCTGGAAAAGGATTTTCTTTCAGCTTCACTACTGCCTTGGCCATCTCATCTATTGCTGTTTTTTCTTCCGGCATAGAAGAATGCCCTCCGGGGATATTAATTTTTAGCTGTAAGGTTTGGTAACCCTTTTCAGCTATACCCACTACTGCAGCGGTTTTCTTTAATCCCGGAACTTTATATTCGGTGATGATTCCACCTTCGTCTAAAACAAAAGCAGGAGAAATCTTTCTGTCTGCAAAAAGTTGTGCAATTACTTTAGCACCTTTTAATCCTGAAATTTCCTCATCATGTCCAAAAATAAAATAAATATCACTTGCTGGGACAAAACCTTGTTTTAATAATATTTCGGAACTTTCTAAAATAGAAATCAAGCTTCCTTTATCGTCAATGGTTCCTCTTCCATACAAAAAACCATTTTTTATTTCCCCAGAAAAAGGAGGAACATCCCATAAATTTGCAGTTGCTTCTTCAATAGGAACCACATCTTGATGGGCCATCAAAATTACAGGTTTGGCTTTCGCCGATTTTCCTTTCCAGTGTAAAATCAAGCTAAAATCATTTACTTTTTCTACCCCCATTTTAGAGAACACCAAAGGGTAGCTCTCCATTAAAAAGGATTGAAATCCTTTAAATGCGGAGCTGTCCATCAGATTTGGATCGTCAAAAGAAATGGTTTTGTACTGTAAAGCTTTCTGAAACCTCACCACACAAGAATCATCGAGTTTTAAGATTTCAGCTTGTGGCTCATTCAATTGTTTGCTCTTAAAAGTGAAGGTCCTAAGGAGTATAAAAGCAATTAACAGAAGTAAAATTGAACCAAGATATTTAAAGAATTTTTTCATATCAATTTTTTATTGAAATAGTGTTTTCACAGCAATAATTCTTTTCTGGTAATAGCTGTTCATATTGGTGACTACTACGCCTTTTCGTTTTCCAGATGTTGCGTGTATAAAAGAAATAGGTTTGCCTTTTTCTGTAGTAATAATCCCTACATGATTTACTGTATTTTTTACTGTTTCTGATGAGGAGAATAAGATCAGGTCTCCCGGTCCGGCACTCGCCATTGGAATCTGTTTTCCCGTTTTAGCGAATTCAGTAGTATGCCTTGGCACTTCAATCTGAAAATGTTGAAATACATAATTCACATAGCTCGAATTATCAAAGCCTTTTTCAGGGTCTTGTTCTCCATAAATATAAGGAACACCTTCTAGGGTTAAGGCATAGGCTACCAAGGCTTCTGGAGAAGATTGTGCATGTACTATAACAGCAGTGCTATCTAACATACCAATACTGTCTACTAAACTATCCTTTTCTGAAATGGCTATGTTTTGGGAACTGTCTTTTGCCAGCGTAATGTATTGCTGCGCAGTATCTACAATAGTTTGATTGGCGGCAATTACATTAGACCGGTTATGGAAACTGTCACATGACATGAATGAACAGGTAATTATAATAGAAAATAGTAAATTTTTAACGTTGTTTTTGCTCATAAACTGTTTGATCGCTTTCTGCTTTTCTAAATTACAAATCATCAGTGATTAACTGGCATCAAATTTCTATTTTTATAAGAGAGGCAGCTATAAATTTTTATCTTTGCCCATGCAAGAGAAAATCCTGATCCTCGATTTTGGTTCACAATACACCCAACTCATCGCTAGAAGAGTAAGAGAACTAAATGTTTATTGTGAAATACACCCTTTCAATAAGATTCCAGAAATTGACGAATTTACCAAAGGCGTCATCCTTTCCGGCAGTCCTTCATCTGTTCGTCAGGCAGATTCACCCCAAGTTGATTTCAATCAGTTTCACGGTAAATTACCTCTATTAGGAGTTTGTTACGGTGCACAATACATTGCGCAACATTCAGGCGGAAATGTAGCTCCTTCAGAAATTAGAGAATATGGAAGAGCAAATCTAGAATATATCCATGCCAATAATCCTTTAGTTAAACACCTGCCTGTCCGTTCTCAGGTCTGGATGTCTCATGGCGATACCATTAAGGATATTCCTGAAGAATTTGAAATTATAGCCAGTACGGATACGGTTAAAGTTGCTGCTTATCAGATTAAGGGTAGCCAAACTTACGGCATTCAGTTTCATCCAGAAGTTACCCACTCCACAGATGGAAAACAGTTGTTACAGAATTTCTTAATCGACATTTGTGGCTGTTCTCAAGACTGGACCCCTTTCGCTTTTGCTGAAACCACTATTGCTGATTTAAAAGAGCAATTACAGGATGATAAAGTTGTTTTAGGCTTATCTGGAGGAGTAGATTCTTCTGTTGCGGCACTCATCCTTCACCAAGCAGTGGGCAAGAATCTGCATTGTATTTTTGTGGATAATGGCTTGCTAAGAAAAGATGAATTCGAATCAGTTTTAGATTCTTATAAAGAGCTGGGTTTAAACGTTAAAGGCGTTAATGCGAAGCAAATATTTTACGATGCCCTAAAAGGATTATCAGATCCCGAGCTGAAAAGAAAAGCAATTGGCAGGGTTTTTATCGAAGTATTTGATGATGAAGCTCACCAGATCAATGATGTAAAATGGCTCGCACAAGGAACCATTTATCCAGATGTGATAGAATCGGTATCTGTAAATGGAGGTCCTTCAGCAACCATCAAATCGCACCATAATGTAGGTGGATTGCCTGATTTCATGAAGCTTAAGATTGTGGAACCACTTAAATCTTTGTTTAAAGATGAGGTGCGCAGGGTAGGAAAAGCATTAGGTTTACCCGATCATATATTAGGGAGACATCCTTTTCCTGGTCCGGGTTTAGCCATCAGAATTTTAGGAGATGTTACTCCTGAGAAAGTAGCTATCTTGCAAGAGGCAGATTATATTTATATCAAGAATCTTAAAGATGCTGGCTGGTATGATAAAGTTTGGCAGGCTGGCGCAATTTATTTGCCGGTACAGTCGGTAGGAGTGATGGGAGATGAGCGTACCTATGAAAATGTGGTTGCTTTAAGAGCAGTAGAATCTGTAGATGGAATGACTGCCGATTGGAGTCATTTACCGTATGATTTGCTGGGAAAAATATCTAATGAAATCATCAATAAGATAAAAGGAGTAAAC
>JBDSHZ010000136.1:0-4208 GCA_039918235.1 Pelobium sp. | reverse complement strand
AATCATGATAAAGTGCAACTGCATAATCTCCTTTTTTAAGGTCTTTAATAGTGATGATGGTTTTTTTGCCGGTTACTTTGTAATAGTAAGTTTTGTAAGCTCCATCATTTTTAGGAAATGATGCCGCCGTATTATAAATGCTGAGCCCAATCCCGCCCTTTACTTCTTTAATATTATTCAGATTAATGGTTAAATCATATTTATCACTTTGTTGGAAAGTGCCAGTGTAGATGCTGAATAATAATAAGAGTAACTTCATTGATAATTTGTGTTATTTTAAATTTAAACGCTCGTTTTATTATATAAGTGCTTTAATAAATTATTTATTCTTGATTATGCTGATCTTATTAAAATCTAGCGCTTTTGATGTGATAGCATCTCCTAAATTTAAAAAGAAAAAAGATTAACTTTAATTATGGCATACAATGAAATACTAGCAGCTAGGTTAAGGGAGCGTTTGTGCGAACTTCCCAATCTGGAAGAAAAACCAATGATGGGCGGTTTAACTTTTATGTACAATGGTAAAATGTGTGTGGGCATTTTTAAAGATGAGCTGATGTGCCGTATCGCTCCTGAGATTTTAGAAGAAGCTTTGGAGAAACCGGGTGCCCGAATAATGGATTTCACTGGCAAACCCATGAAAGGTTATGTGCTGGTGGATGATACTGGAATAAGAACGCAACAGGAATTTGAGTATTGGATTCACCTTTGTTTGGATTTTAATAAAAAAGCGAAAGCCAGCAAGAAGAAAAAAAAAATATAATCAGGCTTTGCAAATTACATAAGCTTTCATGTCTATTCTTATTTTAAAACCTAGCTTTTGATATAATTTAACGGCACCTATATTGTCATTTCTGACATGCAAAAAAGGAATCTGAGATTTTTCTAAAATCCTTCTCACTTGTTCCCTAATTACCTCATAAGCATAACCTTTTCCTAAATGATCAGGATGTGTGCAAACCGCACTTATTTCAATATAATCATTAGCATGAAAACGATGTCCTGCCATAGCTATAAGTTTTCCATTATTAAAAACTCCAGTATAATTACTTAAATCTATTGTTTTAGAAAGGAAGGGACCGGGTTTGGTCAGTTCAACTAAAGCAATCATCTCTTCAACATGATTTTCTTTGAGATTAATGAGTTCAATTTCTTTGATTCCCTCAGGTTGAGTATCCTGCTCGTAAACCAATTGAAACATATCAATTTCCCTAATCAACTGCCAATTTTCAGGAATTTCAATAGCAGATGGAGAAAAGATGATGAAAACACCTTCCAAATCAGCATATTGAAATAGCTCTTCAAAATCCTTTTCACTATAATCTTTCATCCCTGCAAAGTGTGCGATTTCTCTATTGTAAAACCTTACATTTTCAGTACCTACAGAAAAATGATGATGGTTGCTTTTTAAAGCATGATAAATAGGATTATCTAAAGGATGTTTCATTTTTATGATTGAGACCGCAAATGTATAAAAAGTAGCAGAAAGCTTAAGGCAATGGCGGTCATCTGTTTGCTAAATAATAGCGTTTAATGAATTTAGATTTTATCTGAAATCTAAAACTATTTATTACTTTCAAACTTTTAAAGGATTGAAAGCTATTTAAAATGCAAAAAACTGAAGGTTATCAAAGATTCTATTCTAAAATTTCATCGTTCCAAAAAATATTGGATCAAGCTCAAAAGGCAGAACATCCTGCATTGGAATTTTATCAATCTTCTGCCCGCCAAGTGCTTTTCTATTTGGAAGCTTTAGCCCGTATTTACAAAAAAATATATGACAAAAAGCAATTCAAATCTTTTCAAAACACATTTAAAGAATTGGAAGATCAATTGGGGAAAATAGATTTTTATGATGCTTATTGGAAAGAATTTTCATCCATAAAAGATTTTCCTTCAAATGTTTTAAACGTAATTAAGCAACATTACTTTAATGAATTGCACCAGCTGGGTGAAATATTAACTAAAGAAAATTGGTTAAAAGCTGACGGGAAATTGAAAGGAATTCTGGAAAATCTGGATGCTGTAGAATGGCTTCCTTTAGTAGCAGAAACCCAAGCAATTGCCAAAGTAATGACAGGGCAGATAGAAAAGTTAGAAACACAATATAATAGTGGCAAGTTAAATTTTGATGATATTGAAAGTGGTGTGCATGAGTTCAGGAGAAAAATTAGGTGGATAAGTATTGGCGCACACGCTTTAGATGGATTGATTCAATTGAAGAAAGATGAATACGACGTGTTTCTAAAAGGATATCTTACCAAAGAGGTGCTGACAAATAAATATAATAAACTCCCTGAAATGAAGAAAGGCATCCCTCCTATTTTTCTTTCCCAATCTGCATTTTATGCTTTAAGCTGGCTCATCAACGAAAGTGGCATTTTAAAAGACAACGGTTTAAAGGTAGTTTGTGTGGAAGAAGCGCTTAAAGAAATAGGAGATTTGAAAGAGGATGAAATACAAAAAACGGCCAATAGTTTAACCAATTCAGAAGAGATCAGCTTAAAAGATATTAAGGAGCGGATGAAATTCATAAGTGATCATTTTGTATTTACAGATAGGGTTTTTGATATATTGATTAAAGATTTGAAATTAGCAATCGAAGCTTCAGAAGATTAACTTTTTTCTAAATATGAGCATTGCGATTATCTTCAACCATAAAAATCCAGAAACTTGGCTAAAGGCTTTGCAAGAAAATTTGCCTGGTCAGTTGATAGAAGTTTATCCAAATATTTCCAATCCAGATCAAGTTGATTTTGCCCTTTGCTGGAAAGCGGATAAAGATGTTTTAAATAAATTCCCAAATTTAAAGGTAATCCATTCTGTAGGTGCTGCGGTTGATCATATCACTAAATTTCAAGAGATAAAATCAGATCAACACGTTTGCCGTATTGTAGACCCTCAATTATCTAGTGATATGTTCGAGTTTGTGCTATCGGTGATGATGGCTCAGCTTAAAAATTTATCCTTTTATCAGCAGCAGCAACTAGAAAAATTATGGTCGCCAAAGGCTTACCGAAATATTGGAGATGTAGTAGTGGGCATTTTAGGATTGGGTGAGATTGGAAAAGTAGTCGCAAAAAGATTGAGGGATGTGGGCTTTAAAGTAAAAGGATGGTCCAACAGTGAAAAGAAAATTAAAAAAGTAGAAAGCTATGCTGGAATGGACGAATTATCTGATTTCTTAGCCGGAACAGATTTCCTAGTCAACCTTTTGCCAGTAACAAAGGCAACGGAAAATTTATTAAACAAAGTGCATTTAAAACTTATAAATAAAGGTGCATTTTTGATTAATACCGGTAGAGGAGAACATTTGGTAGAGAAAGATCTAATTGAACTTTTAGATGAAGATCATCTTTCAGGAGCGCTACTGGATGTTTTTAAAGTTGAACCTTTAACAAAGGAACATCCTTTTTGGGAGCATCCTAAAATAAATATTACGCCACATATTGCCAGCATCACCAATATAAATACTGCCGTATTATTGGTGGCAGAAAACTATCATCATCATTTAGCTGGACGCCCCCTGAAGCAAGTTGTAGATTTAGAAAAGGAATATTAACCCATACAATATGCACTCAATTTTTCATTACGCATTTAAAGTAAAAGATATTGCCAGCACTAAAAAGTTTTATGTTGAACTATTGGGCTGTAATTTAGGTAGAGAAACTGAAAACTGGGTAGATTTTGATTTTTTTGGACATCAGCTTTCTGCTCATGTTTCGGATGATATTGTCCCTTTGGATTATTGTGGAATAGTGGATGGTGTAAAAGTTCCAATTCCTCACTTTGGCTGTATAATTTCCCTTGAGGAATTTGAAAAAGTGATTTTAAAGTTAAAGGAAAGTAATATTGATTTCATTATTGAACCTCAAACGAGATACGAAGGAAAAACGGGTGAACAACAAACACTATTTGTTTTAGATTACAGCAATAATCCTATTGAATTTAAGTGCTTTAAAAATCGGGAAGATATTTTTAAATAGTGTTTGAAATTCAGAATGCTTATTTTATTCTCCTCCAAACCTTCGTCTTGCTGAATATTGCAATTTTAGCCACAGATTTAATCTGATCACGATTTTCCATGACAATTTCCCCTTTCAGATTCATGTCTCTGGTTGGAATAATCACTCTTCCTTCCCAACTATTTTCTTCTTCATCAAAAACAAAGTTCTTCATAATTACAGTCCCAACAACTAATTTATCTT
>JBDSHZ010000135.1:0-37023 GCA_039918235.1 Pelobium sp. | reverse complement strand
ATCCTCCCAGCTCTGTTATATCCCAATTTCAGCTTTCGCTGGATGAGTGAAGTTGAACCTTGCTGATGCATCACAATTAATCTCGCCGCATCTTCAAACATAGGGTCTCGGTCATTGGGGTCAAAATCCTTTATACTTCCTCCCTCAGCATCATCACCAACATATTCTGGCAATAGATAAGCAGACGAATAACCTCTTTGATTGCCGATAAACTCTGTCACTCGATCTACTTCAGGAGTATCAACGAAAGCACACTGCAAACGTATTAAATCACTTCCTGTTGAAAGGAGCATGTCTCCTTTCCCAATTAGCTGATCGGCACCGCCGGAATCAAGAATTGTCCTTGAATCAATTTTAGAAGTTACCCTAAATGCCAAACGGGCTGGGAAATTGGCTTTAATGGTACCCGTAATAATATTAACTGAAGGTCTTTGCGTAGCTAGCACCAAATGAATTCCGATAGCCCTAGCCAATTGTGCCAAACGGGCGATTGGTGTTTCTACCTCTTTACCGGCTGTCATCATCAAATCGGCAAACTCATCAATCACTAAAACTATAAAAGGTAAAAACTTATGCCCATTGTTTGGATTCAGTTTCCTTTTAATGAATTTATCATTGTATTCCTTTAAATTCCTTACCCCCGCATCCTTTAATAAATCATAACGCTGATCCATTTCTATACAAAGTGAATTGAGGGTATTGATCACTTTTTTGGTATCTGTAATAATTGCTTCATCTTCTCCAGGAAGTTTCGCTAAAAAATGTCTTTCAATTTTCTTAAATACAGAAAGTTCTACTTTTTTAGGATCGACTAAAACAAATTTCAATTGCGAAGGATGCTTTTTATAAAGTAAAGAAACCAATATGGTATTAATCCCTACCGACTTACCTTGCCCAGTTGCACCCGCCACCAACATGTGTGGCATTTTAGCTAAATCGGCTATAAATACTTCATTTGAAATGGTTTTACCTAATGCAATCGGTAAATCCATGGTAGTATTCTGGAATTTTTCAGTTGCGATGATAGACCGCATTGAAACCATTTCAGGATGCTGATTAGGAACTTCAATTCCTATCGTTCCTTTTCCTGGCATTGGCGCAATAATCCTGATGCCCAAAGCCGCCAAACTCAGGGCAATATCATCCTCTAAATTCTTGATCTTAGAAATTCTCACCCCAGGAGCAGGAATAATCTCATACAAGGTGACCGTTGGACCAATGGTTGCCTTTATTTTATCGATCTCAATATTGTAATTGTTTAAAGTCTCTACAATTTTGTTTTTATTGTTCTCTAATTCGGTGGTATCTACAGATATTTTTGCTGAACCATACTGTTCTAATAATTCTAATGTTGGGTTTTTATAAGACGAAAGGTCTAAAGTTGGGTCATAAGAACCGAACTGTTCTACCAGTTTATCCGCCTTTGTTTCTTCTTCAGTTTTTTCGATGGTTAACTCTAGATCTTCAACAGGTTCTGTGTTTTTCTTTTTATCTAATGAATTATTAACTGTTTCAAATTCACTTGCTTTAAGTTCTTCTTCAAAAATCTCCTCTTTTTGGGTTACTTCAGGTTCTTCAACTGTTTGCGCTATTTCAAATGAGTTTTTAGCAGGGTTTGGCAAAGGTTGGTTTACCGCTTTGTTTTTTAAAGGAAACTCTACAGGTTTAGAATGGTATTCGTCATCTTCAAGGATTTCTTGTTCTTCAATTTCAGTTTCATCATCAAAACTGTGCTTCACTTCTTTTGGTTTTCGCTCTGGCAGTTTGAAATCTATATTATAAGCGATAATCAAACAGGTTAATCCAGCGAAAGCTAAAACACCTCCCACGCCTGCTGCGCCAACTTGGGCTTTTAATAGCTGGTTGGAGTAAAAACCAAATTCACCTTCTAAATAATGAGGATAATCTGCTATAAAAGAGTGAACAAAGGCCAGCGTAACTGAGGTAAATACCAATAGAAAAAAACAATAGCCCAATGTTTTGGCAATGGATAAAAGCCTTACTTTAAACAATAAACGATAGCCAATGATTATGAAAACAAAAACAAATAGGAAAGATGCTAAACCAAACCACTCATAAATGAACTGATGAGCGAGTAATGCGCCTAATTTACCTGCCCAGTTCTGGATGTTAGGATCAATAGCTCCATTTGACCTTAGCTCTTTAAGTGTTTTAAAAAGATTGCTCCAACCCCCATTTGCATCTATCACATAACTTTGGTCATCTTGCCAAGTAAATAAATAAGAACTAAAAGAAATCAGGAAATAAAGGGCAATCAATAACAAAAATAGACCTATAATTTTTATAGCCCTATCATTGTTGAAATTGAATTTTGGTAATCCTAATCCCTTTTCTTTTTGCAGTTTTTTCTTAAAGGGCTCAGTGGCAGTGCCATTATCTTCTTTAAAGGTATTTGTTTTAAATTGATTTCCTCTTACAGGCATTCGCTTTTTTTTTCTGGAACAAATATAATTCAATGCTTAGCTACATGCTAAATAATTTGTCAATTAAATTTAATCCAAATTCATGCTTAAGGTATTCATCTTATTTTTTAAAACAAATCTAATCTTAAAACTTAGCTCAATAAAATCGGTTATTTATAAAAACTGTAAAACAAAAACTTTCGTTAGTATAAATAATTCACATAAAGGGGTTTCTTTATGATGTTTTAGGTTTTGATGGTTATACCCTGCTTTATTTATTAAAGCAGGGTTTTTTATTTTTCATTTAATTATGAATATTAGTTTCCTTAAAAAAAATTAATAAATTGGTTCAAATTTCTTTTCATGCAGCACACCTTTTTAGAGGATTTAATTGTTAACGGAGACGAGGATGGCATTAAAGCACATCTAGGAAAAAATCCAGATTCAGTTAAGGAAATTACCAGTCATGGCGTTTCTCCATTAATGCTTTCCTGTTATTACCATAAGTCGCAAATAGTAAATCTTCTAATTTCCATATTAGATGAAATTAGTCTTTTTGAAGCTGCTGCAGCAGGGAAATTTGATGTTGTTGCACATCAAATATTTAGAGAACCAGAGAAAATAAATGATTATTCAATAGATGGTTTTACTGCTTTAGGCCTGGCATCTTATTTTGGGAGAGAAGAAGTTGCTAGATATTTAGTGCTAAAAGGAGCTGATGTAAATTTACCTTCTAACAATGGCTATCAAGTTTATCCATTACATTCGGCGGTGGCTGGCAATTATACTGCAATTGCAAAAATGTTGATTGAGAATGATGCCAAAGTAAACGTAGCACAAATGTCTGGTGTTACGCCATTACATGCTGCAGCGCAGAATGGCAATGTGGAAATCATTATTTTACTGCTTGAAAAAGGAGCTTTGGTAAATATTAGGATGGAAAGCGGTAAAAAGCCTGCCGATTTAGCCAAAGAAAAAGGGTATAAAGAAATTGCCGAAATATTGAACTTTTAGGGCTGAAAGTCATTAAACAACCTGCGATAAAATTTAGAAAAAATTATTTTTAATTTCTTCATTTTCCATTGAGCAGCAGTTATTTTATCCGCATCCTTAAATTCAGTTTTTGATAAATAGTTAAAGAAAACCTTTGAATGCTCTGGCAAACCTTTATAATTTTCGTGAATTGGTTTTTCAGCAATATAATGAATAATGGAAGGTTTTGTAATCATTGGTTCTATAGAAATATGATTCCATTTTTGTGGCAAAATCAACCAAGGAAACTTTCCGAAAACCACATTTAAACCATATTGGTCAGCAAAAAAAGAATATTTTTGGTTATCATCAATAGCATTAATCACTGCTCTAGTTACCTCATTTGCTCTCCATTTTTGTGTATCAATCAACATCACACCGGTATTAAAGTAAGGCGCTTTTGGATTAAGATCCAACTCCTCATAATTTAACACCCCACCCCAGCTGGCACCTAATACTTTAACTCTATCTAAAGCAGCGGCGATGATATTTTCTCCTAAATCAATATGATATAGGGTAGAAATATCATCCAGAACTACCATATCTACATCCAAATAAAGCACTTTTTTAATCTCATATGGAAGTGACCTTGGCAGGAATATATTCATATAAATGGAGATGGGAAAACTACTTCTGTCATTAGGAAGTGTAAATCCATCTGGTATAAAATCTTTTGTAGAAAGCCACCTAATCTCGATTATATTAGTTTTTAGGGACTTCTGAACTTTTAATTTATTTTCATCTGTAATCTCATCCCCTATTAAATAGGAAACAATATTTTCCGAAGATTTATGATTAATTTCTATTGACCTAAGAAGTGTAGCATAGAAAAGTATGTATTGGTTATCGCAGTTTGATGCAAGGTAAATAGTGGGAACAATATCCATGAATAGTAAACAGCACTCAAATTTTGGAATTTAATATTTCAATCGAAAATAAATTGAAATGATTTTGAAGCGCTAAAATTGTATAATAATTAAATTTATAAAAAAATGAAGATCAAAAATCCCAAAACTGCAACCTTATTCTCTTTACATAATTCCTAATGTCGAGAACAAAAGCGGCGAAAAAATAAACGATGAGCGGAAAGCCCACTGCAAGGAAAGAAGAATAAATAAAAAACAGCCTGATCTTATTTTGAGAAATCTTAAATTTTTCGCCCAGATAGGTACATACTCCAAAAGAATACCTTTCAAAAAACGTAATCATGCGCTGTAACATATTAATTTGATCTAAGTATTTTTAATCCAATCCCACAATTTAAGCATTTTTTTTCGTCGCAATAGTATTTTTTCAAATGAATTAAGGCCTGAGAATCAGAAGCGTGTTTGCTTTTATATCCTCTTTCCTCAAATCCTTTTACTATTTTATTCTGCTCAGGTTTTATATCTTCTAGCATTTTTAATGCATTGTCTATTAAACTTTGGTCTCCAACTTCATTCCCATAAAGGAATAAAAGTGGTACAATAGCATTGATGATAATTACATCAATACTACTCTTACCTATGTGAATAGATCTATTTTCTACTGCTTTATCAAATTGAAAATGGTTTTTCCAATAGTTATTGATTGCTATCTCTTTAAAAAACGAATAGAATTCCTGATAATTTTTTAAAGCTATAATTTTTGAAAAAAGATGTTGAGATTGAAACACCAAACCAGCAAATTGCGACAACCTTATGGTAGGGAAATTATCTGGACGTGTTTTAGAAAACTTCCACAGTTCTGGCCTTACGTTTTCTAACTGATACTTTTGTTTTAGAAATTGGAATTCTGCCTTTAAGGCATTTGGATAGTCATCCTTAAAATTCCTTTCCAACAATCCTGCGGTTCCAAATAGTAAAGCTTCAATTTGTACTATCGAGTTTTTATGTTTTGCCAATATTTTTTGAGGAAGATGCTTTGCCAACAATTCAAAAGGAATTGCATTTACTTTAAAGCCGAAGCTTTTAGCCAAATTCACATAAAAAGTATCTTCCCAACCTCCTTTTGATAAATCTAACTGACTTTTAATCAGGTCTGATTTTTTCTCTAGTCTTTCCAGCATCATTCTATCTAAACATTGCTGTTTAGTTAATTCTGGAACAGAAGAAAATTGATTTTCACAAGGAATCCAATAATTATTCTGCCTTAATAACTCGTAATTGGTTATTATTTTCTGATCTACTTTGCCTTTTAATTCCAATGCAGGAATTAGCGTTCCATCAGTTCTATGGATTTCAATATCATTTTCCCAAACTACATGTAGGATCACGTTATCATAACCTTTATCAGTTTGATGATGATGATTGAGCCAATCGGAAGATTTGATATGGATTTCTACATTGCCGGCCCACAAGGTATCTCCTATCTCAATTTTCGCATTCAAGAAATCAGGACCTGCATCTGGATTAGCAATTCCTACAGATTTTACGCTTACCGGTTCACCATTAGTAGTACTTAACTCTTGAAAAGAGAAAAGTTTGAATTTCCATATATAATGAAGGATGAATTCAGTAGCAATCATCATTAAATTTAAAGAAATTATTTTTAAATCATCGAATTGTGCAAAAGGATAAATGCAATAGAATGGTGATAAAAAAGTAAAAAAATTGTCTTAAAAATTAATGATTGCCAATTCCTTTTCCATTTCCTGCTGAACTTTTTGGGCCTCTTTTCTTGCAATTGCAGCGAAATCTTCTCCAGAAGAAGCATAAATAATAGCTCGTGAAGAATTCACAATTAATCCACAATCTTTATTTAAACCATATTTACAAACATCAGCTAAAGAGCCTCCTTGCGCTCCCACTCCTGGCACTAATAAAAAATGATCAGGAGCATTCCTTCTGATATCAATAAAGGCTTCTCCACGGGTTGCACCTACTACATACATCATTTCTTCATTACTTCCCCATTCCTGCGATTTTTTAATCACCCGCTCAAAAAGATAATCCTCATCATCTCCAATAAATTGAAAATCTTTAGCCCCTTCGTTTGAGGTAAGCGCCAATAAAATCACCCATTTGTTCTTATATTTTAAAAAAGGAGTAACAGAATCGCTTCCCATGTATGGAGCTACGGTAACTGCGTCAAAATCCATCTCTGAGCTTTCTTCATCAAAAAAAGCCTGAGCATACATCGCCGAAGTATTTCCAATATCCCCTCTCTTCGCATCGGCAATAGAAAAAGTGTCTTTAGGCAAATATTTAAATGTTTCTATTAAAGATTTCCAGCCTTTTAACCCTCTGGATTCATAAAAAGCAGTATTTATTTTATAGGAGATGCAAAAATCTTTGGTGGCATCAATAAGCTGCTTATTAAATTCTAAAACAGGATCTTCAAACTTCAAAAGGTGTTTAGGAATCTTATTGATATCCGTGTCTAATCCGATACTTAAAAAAGATTTTTTCTTGTTAATTTGATCAATAATTTCCCTTTTATTCATAATAAGTCTCTGTTCTGCTGCTAAATTGAGTAAAATTAATAACGATGTTAGAAAAAATAATCTTAAAAAATTTAATAATTACAAATTAATCGATATAATTGCATCATAATCTCAATTTATCCTTTTCTACGGATTAAGTCAAAACAAATAAAACTCATATAAGATTTTAAATGTAGTACCTGATCTAAACGGATAAATCACAATAAATAATCCTTGATAATAATCCATATTAATGTTTGATACAAACGAATTGAACGACAAGCTTGTTTCTGAGCTTCGTGAAATCGCAAAAAGTTTTGGTGTAGAGAATACCGACGAATTGCGTAAGGCAGATCTAATTGCCAAAATTAAAGAACAGCAAGATTTGATTACTGCTGCCAAAACTTCTGGAGAAGTTGCCGATACAATAGTTGATGAGAAGGTTAAAAAAAGAACCCGGACTACAAAAACTGTTGCTGAAGTTCAGAAAAATCCGGTAATTCCATTGGATGAATCATCAAATTCTGATCATTCTGGAAATGAAGAACCTTCTGAAAAAGCAGAAGAAAAATCTGGAAATAATGAAGAAGGTCAAAAATATGTTAGCAATGGCGATGCCAGACCAGACAATAAGCCTATCAGACCAGAAAAAAACAACAAAAGAAATCAAGACTCAGCTTTTGATTTTGACAACGTCATCATTAATGAAGGTGTTTTAGAAATTATGCCTGATGGATATGGTTTCTTAAGATCTTCTGATTATAATTATTTAACCTCTCCTGATGATATTTATGTGTCCCAATCTCAGATCAAATTATTTGGACTAAAAACTGGCGATACGGTTAGAGGAAGCATTAGACCTCCTAAAGAAGGTGAAAAATATTTCCCTTTGGTAAGAGTAGAATCTATAAATGGAAGAATTCCTGCAGAAGTTCGTGACCGTGTACCTTTCGATTATTTGACACCATTATTCCCTACAGAAAGATTAAATCTGTTCATGAAACCGAGTGATTATTCTACCCGAATCATGGATTTATTTACACCTATTGGTAAGGGACAACGTGGTTTAATTGTGGCACAGCCAAAAACTGGTAAAACCAATCTGTTAAAAGAAGTGGCAAATGCCATCGCTTTAAACCATCCAGAAGTTTATTTAATCATTTTATTGATTGATGAACGCCCAGAAGAGGTAACAGACATGGCAAGAAGTGTAAGAGCTGAAGTTGTTTCTTCCACTTTTGATGAGCCTGCAGATAGACACGTGAAGATTGCAAATATCGTTTTAGAGAAAGCAAAAAGAATGGTGGAATGTGGCCATGATGTAGTGATTTTATTAGATTCTATCACCCGTTTGGCCAGGGCATACAATACTGTTGCGCCAGCATCGGGTAAAATATTATCTGGTGGTGTGGATGCCAACGCATTGCACAAGCCAAAAAGATTCTTTGGAGCAGCAAGAAATATTGAAGATGGTGGTTCTTTAACCATTTTAGCAACTGCCTTAACTGATACAGGTTCTAAAATGGATGAAGTGATTTTTGAGGAATTTAAAGGAACCGGTAACATGGAGCTTCAATTAGACAGGAAACTTTCTAATAAACGAATATTCCCTGCTATTGATTTAACTGCTTCAAGTACTAGAAGAGATGATCTTTTATTAGATAAAGAAACTTTACAGAGACTATGGATTTTAAGAAATCACCTTGCTGATATGAACCCTCAGGAAGCAATGGAATTCTTGTTAACTCAGGTTAGAGGAACAAAATCTAATGAAGAGTTTTTGGTTTCAATGAACAGCTAGTAGTGACAAAAGATTAAAGAGCAAAGAATAAAGACCATTGATTGAGTCTTTGATCCTTATTCTTTGATCCTTTCTCCTTTTAAAAAATGATAAAAAAGCACATTCCAAACGCACTTACCTGTGCAAACCTGTTTTCTGGTTGTGTAGGTATTGTATATGCATTTAACGGCGACCTTAAAACAGTCGCTTTTTTTGTTGTCATATCTGGAATTTTCGACTTTTTTGATGGATTTGCAGCTAGGCTGTTAAAGGTGAAATCAGAAATAGGAAAAGAGCTAGACTCGCTTGCGGATGTAGTAAGTTTTGGGTTTTTACCCGGAGTAGTGATGTATCAATTACTCTTGCTTTCTGGAGCCGGTTACTTAGCGTATTCAGGATTTATCATTACTGTTTTCTCTGCTTTAAGGTTGGCAAAGTTTAATACGGACACTAGGCAAACAGAAGATTTTATTGGTTTAAATACGCCAATGAATACATTTTTTATTATTTCAATTCCATATTTAACCAGTTACACCAATATTTTTTCTAACCGCTACGTACTTTTAGGGACCATCATCTTAGTGAGTTGGTTATTAGTTAGCGAGTTGAAATTATTCTCCATGAAAATGAATGGTTTAAGCTGGCAAGCAAATAAATACAAATTCATTTTCTTGATAATTTCTGTAGTGTTGTTTGCTTTTCTTAAATTTGCGGCGTTACCAATCATATTAATTTTATATATTCTTTTTTCTCAAATACATTTTAAATACAATCAATGAAAAAGTTCTTAGCAGCTATAGACGTAATGCCCCTAAAAGAAATCTTAGACCCTCAAGGTAAAGCAGTAACAGGAAGTATGAAAAACCTTGGATTGCCAGAAATAAGCAATGTAAGAATTGGCAGGCACATTACTTTAGAAATTGAGGCAGCGGATAAAGAAGTTGCTGTTGAGAAAGTAGAAATTGCTTGTAAAAAATTATTGGCGAATTTAATTATGGAGAATTATACTTACCATATTCAAGAGCTTTAGCCCTGTGCTAAAAGCTCTGCTTTTTTATCTTCAAGCCTGTCAAAAATTTCTATAAATACTGGTTTCATAGCACTAAAATCAGCTAAAATTCCTTCATAATCTTCTTGGTCTCTAGATCTCTTTTCAATTTCAGCCATCTTTTCTTGTGCAGATTCAACACCTATAAAAGAAAAGGTTGGCTTTATCTTATGAGCCATTTCAGCCATCTTTGTCCAATCCTTATTTTCAATGGCATTTGTTAATAATTCAACATAACCAGGTGTTTGAGCTATAAATATATCAATCATCTCTACCATGAATTCTGTATTGTCACTTGCAACTTCTCTTAAATAGGAAAGGTCTATTACTATTGGTTTATCTGTACTCATAAGAGTTTTTAAAAATTGAGCGTTAATTTCTGTACTATTAATTGGTCCTCACAATTTGAATATAGGTTTTTAATTGTTGTTTTAAAAACTGGATGTACAAAATCAGAAGCAATTTCTACCAATGGTAGCAACACAAATTTACGCATATAAATTAAAGGATGCGGTATCTCTAACGTTTCAGATGTAAAAATAATATTGTTATAAAATAAAATATCAATATCAATAGTCCTTGAACCCCATTTTAATTTCTTTTGTCTGCCCAATTCAATTTCTATTTTCTGGGTTTCTTTTAATAATTCCTGTGGCTTCAGATTAGTTTCTATTAAGATCACCATATTTAAATAATCAGCCTCATCTTCTTTTCCCCATGCTTTGGTTTCATAAACAGATGATTTTAGCACTACTTTTCCTACGGATGACTCCAATGCTTTTAAAGCATTGGAAAAATATATTATTCTATCACCCAAATTACTTCCTAAACCTAAATAAACCTGCTGCATTAATATTGTAACAAATACTCTTATTGGAAATCTAAAATTTATATTTGCAAAATAGCATTTTTATAAATTAACTTTTCTAATGAAGCAGTTCTTTAAGTTTGTTTTCGCATCAATGGTGGGTATTATTTTATCAGCCATTATTCTTTTTGTCATTTTTATAGCTGGAATTACTGCCATAGTAAGTTCTTCCAAAGATAATGTTGAAGTTAAAGACCATACCATCCTACACATCAATTTAAATGTTCCTATTGTTGAAAGAGCATCATCTAGTCCTTTTGACAACATTAATATTGGACCAATTTCAGGTGAGAAAACTATAGGCTTAGATGATATTCTAAAAAGCATCAAAAACGCTAAAGATGATGACAAAATAGAAGGCATCTATCTTGACGTAAGTTATTTAATCACAGGTTTTGCCAGTATTGAGGAAATTAGAAATGCATTATTAGATTTCAAAAAATCAGGCAAATTTATTATTGCCTACAGTGAAGTTTATTCTCAAGGAGCATATTATCTGGCTTCCGTTTCTAATAAAATATATCTCAATCCACAGGGAATTTTAGAGCTGAAGGGTTTCAGTACAGAAATTATGTTTTATAAAGGTGCTTTAGATAAATTAGCTATAGAAGCACAGATTATAAAAGTAGGTACTTATAAAAGTTACGTGGAACCATTTATTTTAGATAAAATGAGTGATGCCAACAGGATGCAAACCACTTCTTTACTCGGTTCCTTATATGATCATTTTACAATGGAAATAGCAAATAGCAGGAAAATGCCACAGGATTCTGTTAAAGCTATTGCTGATGGTTTGAAATCTAGGTCTCCTGAAGATGCCTTGAAATATAAATTAGTGGATGCCTTAAAGTATAAAGATGAGGTTTTAGATGAATTAAAGGATAAGCTGAAAATTGACAAGAAGAAAAACTTAATTACAATAGGAGTAACAGATTATGCCAAAACTGTAAGCAGTGAAAATACTGCTTCTGATAAAATAGCAGTTATTTATGCCAATGGAGACATCAACAGTGGCGAAGGTGATGAAAACAGTATTGGTTCAGAAGGAATATCAAAAGCTTTGAGAAAGGCCCGTTTAGATGAAAAAATTAAAGCTGTTGTATTAAGAGTAAATAGCCCAGGCGGAAGCTCATTGGCATCTGATGTGATTTGGAGAGAGGTAGTTTTAACTAAAAAAGCAAAGCCTATTATTGTCTCAATGGGTGATTACGCTGCTTCTGGTGGCTACTATATTTCTTGTGCCGCCGACTCTATTTTTGCGGAACCTAATACCATTACTGGTTCAATTGGTGTGTTTGCAATTATTCCTAATATGAAAGGTTTCTTTAATGATAAATTGGGAATCACTTTTGACGAAGTTAAAACAGGTCAGTTTGCTGATTTAGGGAGTATTTCCCGTCCGCTTACTCCAGCTGAAAAAATGATGTTGCAAAAAGAAGTGGATAGGACTTATAACGATTTCACCAAGCGGGTTGCAGCAGGCAGGCATGTAACACAAGCTTATGTAGATAGTATTGGGCAAGGCCGTGTATGGACTGGCGAACAAGCACTTAAATTGAAGTTGGTTGATAAAATTGGGCATTTAGATGATGCAATTGCCGCTGCCGCGAGAAAAGCCAAAATCAAAGATTATAAGGTTGTTAATTATCCGGAAATTAAAGATGGCTTTTTTGGTTTTCTTGACAACTCTGGAGATAAAATTCAAACCTATATGGTTAAAAAAGAGCTTGGCGAAAGTTATCAATACTATGAAAATGTGAAAGCGGTAGCTAATATGAAAGGTTTACAGGCCAGAATGCCGTTTGAAATTAAAATTCAATAAAATATTTTTTTTTAATTTTTTAACCCACTGTGAAATCAGTGGGTTTTTTATTTTAAAATTCTGGGTAAATTGCGGGCAATGGAAAATAAGGAAATCTCAAAAGTTTTTAAGCTGTTGTCACAATTAATGGAAATCCATCAGGAAAATCCATTTAAAATAAAGTCAATTGCAAATGCGTCATTTAAAATTGATAAACTTCCATTTAAGCTTAAAGATAAAGACCCCAAAGAACTAGAATCTATAGAAGGCATTGGAAAAAGTACCGCATCAAAGATTACAGCACTTTTAGAAACTGGAAACATTAATGAACTGAACACCTTAATCAGTCTAACACCTACCGGAATTATCGAAATGCTTTCCATTAAAGGCTTAGGTCCAAAAAAAATTGAGATTATTTGGAATACGCTAGGAATAGAAAACATTGGGGAGCTTTATTATGCCTGCAATGAAAACCGGCTAATTGAAGCTAAAGGTTTTGGGCTAAAAACTCAGGAAGAAATTAAAAAGGCCATTGAGTTTAAAATGGCCAGTAATGGCAGGTTTTTATTTGCGAAAGTTGAAAAACTAGCCTATGAATATGCAAACCTTATTGAAATTAAAGCAAAGCAGCTCAACTTAAATGCTGAGGTTATTTTAAGCGGACAGTTTAGGAGAAAATGTGAAATTATTGATGAATTGGATATCCTTATCATTGGCGAACATACAGATTTATTGATTGATCATCTCCCAGAAATATTTGATTTAGAAGACCCTGCTTTCCTCAAAAATGAAATTCTCTTTAAAGATATTAATGGATTAAAAATTAGAATTACTACCAGTATTCCAGAAAATGCAGGCACTAATTTATTTTTAACTACTGGTTCGCAAGAACATATAGATTTAGTAAAACCTTATTTAAAAAGTACTGAATCTTTTTCAAAAGAAGAAGATATTTACAAAGTTACCGGCATGGGCTTTATCCCACCTGAATTAAGAGAAGGTGGCAATGAAGTAAATAAAGCCCTAAATAACGAAATCCCTGAACTCATAACTTTTGAAGATTTAAAAGGTACGTTGCACAACCACAGTACTTGGAGTGATGGCGTACATACCATTGAAGAAATGGCCGTTTATTGCAGAGATCAAATGGGTTTAAGCTATTTGGGAATGAGTGATCACTCTAAAACTGCCGTTTACGCTGGTGGATTAAGTATTGAAAAGGTTTTAAAGCAACACGAAGAAATTGACCATTTGAATATTAAAATGGCTCCTTTTAAAATATTTAAAGGGATTGAATCTGATATTTTAAATGACGGTAGCTTAGATTATCCTGATGAAATTCTTTCGAAATTTGATTTTGTTGTGGCTTCCATTCATTCGGCTATGAAAATGGATGAAGAAAAAGCTACCCAAAGATTGATAAAAGCTATTGAAAATCCTTTTACCACAATTTTAGGCCATCCAACTGGAAGGTTGTTGTTGAGCAGAAACGGTTATCCTTTAGATTTTAAAAAAGTTATTGATGCCTGTGCATCAAACAAGGTGATTATTGAGATCAATGCAAATCCATTAAGATTAGATTTAGATTGGAGATGGCATCAATACGCGTTAGAAAAAGGCGTTTTATTATCCATTAATCCGGATGCACATAGAACTGAAGGCTTTTTAGATATGAAATATGGCGTTTATGTTGCCCGTAAAGGTGGCCTCAGCTCCTCCAAATGTTTTAACTCATTCAATCTTCAGGATATGATGACTTACTTAGAAGAAAGAAAATCTAAAATATAGCGTTTGGTTACAAAAAATCTTAAAATATTGATTATCCGCTTTAGCTCTATGGGAGATATTATTTATACCTCTCCTGTGATAAGGTGTTTGAAAAATCAGCTGGAAAATGCGGAGATACATTATTTAACAAAACCTAACTTTAAATTTCTGCTAGAACACAATCCCTATGTTGATCAGCTTCTACTTCTAAAACCTAAACTTTCAGAAACCATTGCGGAATTGAAGAAAGAAAATTACGATATAGTAATAGATCTTCACAACAGTTTAAGGTCGGCCATTGTAAGAGCAAGATTAGGGGTTAAAACGTCAACCTACCAGAAAGAAAGACTAAAAAAATGGCTGGCGATAAAAATGAAGATCAATTTGATTAAACCTGATCATTTAGTAGATAGGTATTTAAAAACAGTTGCTTTTTTAGGCGTGAGAAATGATGGTAAATCTATTGATTATTTCTTGCCTGAAAATACCACATCCCTTGAAGCTATTATACCAGATCATTATGAAAAACCCTATGTTGCCTTTGTAATTGGAGCTACACATTTCACGAAAAGAATGCCAAATGATAAAGTAGTTTCAATTTGTAAAAAGATAAATTTGCCAATTATTTTACTTGGAGGAAAAGATGTAGCGGAAAATGGTGAATTTATAGCGCGAGAAATCCCAAATAATATAATTAATTTGGTAGGGAAAATAAACTTGAATGATTCTGTTACTATAGTTAAAAACGCCGGTTATGTAATTGGGTTTGATACTGGTTTAACTCATATCGCTGAGGCTTTTAACAAAAAACTAGTAACCATTTGGGGAAGTACAGTCCCAGAATTGTTAGGGGTACAACCCTATTTAGTTGATGAACATTTAGAAGCAGCTGTAAATTTAGGCTGTAGGCCTTGTTCTAAATTTGGTTTATCAAAATGCCCTTTAGGTCATTTTAGATGTATGAAAGATATAAACGAACAAACTATTACGGATTTTATTAAACATGAGTAAGCAGCTATTAATTGTTCGTCACGCAAAATCAGATTGGGGAAACGCTGAAATCACTGATTTTAACCGTCCATTGAATGAAAGAGGAAAAGCGAATGTTCCAGAGATGGCAAAACGTTTGAAAGATAGAAATATTAATCCTGAGATCATTATTTCAAGCTCTGCAAATAGAGCAATTTCTACTGCGAAATTAATGGCTTCAGAATTAGGGTTAAAGAGAGATAAGATTTATAAAACCAGAAAAATTTATGAAGCAAGCTGTAATCAGCTGTTAGCTATGGTCAATGGTTTTGATAACAGCATTGATTTTATTGCCCTGTTTGGTCATAACAATGGTATCACCGATTTGACTGTATATTTAACTGATGCCGACATTTTTAATATCCCTACCTGTGGTGTGGTACTGGTGAAATTCCCGTTTGATGATTGGAAGATGGTGAGTAAATTTTCTGGAGAAGTCGATTTTTTTGATTACCCAAAAAAACCAGAGTTTGATCAAAAATTTTAATGATTTAAGCGATAAACTTTCCCTGGTAAAGAAATTATAACCGATTGCATTTCCAAATTAAGTAAGGCCATGGCCAGCTTACTTTGCGGCATATTTAATTTAAGTTGCAAATCATCTATGGCGATTGATTCATTTTCCTGAATAACCTTTACAATCTTCTGATCTTCTTCATTAAGGTCTAAAAAAAGTTGAGGTTCCAAATTTTTCTTTTGAGAGCTATTGTCAAACCAACCCATAATATATTCCAAATCTTCTACTTTGGTAATCAGCAGTGCCCGATTGGTTTTTATCAAAAAATTACACCCGTCAGAAAACTCATCATCTGCCCTACCTGGGAGTGCAAAAACGTCTTTATTATAAGAGTTGGCAATCTCCGCAGTAATCAAAGCACCTCCTTTTCTTGTGGCCTCTATCACAATTACAGCATCAGCCATTCCAGCAATAATTCTGTTCCGTTTAGGAAAATTCTGCCGATCAGGATTGGTTTCAGATGGAAATTCAGTTAATAAACCTCCATTTGAGAGCATTTTTTCTGCAACAGGGCGATGTATGGCAGGATATATCCTATCTAAACCATGACCAAGTACGCCTACAGTTGTCACATCATTGGCGATAGAAGCCTTGTGAGCTGCAACATCAATTCCATAAGCCAAACCACTTGCAACTAATAAATTATGGCTTTTTAATCCTGCAATCAGTTTATCGCAAAAAGATTTCCCATAAGCTGTAGCATTTCTAGTACCTACTATTGAAATAATTTTTTGCTGGTTCAGGTTTGCCTTACCCTTAAAATAAAGCATACTTGGCGCATCATAACAGTTCCTTAGGCGTTTAGGATAATTTTCAGAGGTAAAGAATAAAGGTTCTATCTTGTATTTAGCAATAAAATTGAGTTCCTGCTCTGCTCTTTCAAAAGAACTGTGATGGATAATTAAATCAGCTGTTTTTGAACCGATACCGGGTATTTTTAAAAGATGTTGCTTTTTGGAACTGAAAACTTCTTCAGCACTGCCACAATAGCTAACCAGAGACCTTATGGTGATGTCTCCAATTCCTTTTACCATAGTAAGCGCTATTTCATGAAGCATGATATCAGTTTTTTTACCTGTAGATCAATTTTAAAATTTTATTTGTTTTATGGATTGTTCCTGTATTTATACTGGAAATTCCCAAATTATTCAGCAACTAAAATTAGATGAATATAGAATAAATTACTTCAACTATTGAGCAGGAAAATAAACAACAAATTTAGTCTCAAAGAATTCTTCTGAAAAATAGGCAGTCAGCGGATATAGTTTAATATTTTTGAGCTGAGAGACTGAAAGTTCTTCTGTCAAATCTCCACCTTTAAGGTAAAGCACTCCGTTAGCTAGCTGATGATGAGACTGTTTTTTGAATTTCCCTTTAATCCAAGGGTAAAAATCTTTTAGTTGAGTAACTGCTCTGGAAACAATAAAATCGAAATTCTGGCTTACTTGCTCAGCCCTACTATGTACCGCTTTCAAATTTTGCAAACCTATGGCGCTTGCCACTTCATTAACAACTTTTATCTTTTTCCCAATAGAATCAACCAATAAGAATTGCGTCTCCGGAAACAGAATTGCTAATGGAATGCCGGGAAAACCACCACCTGTGCCTACATCCAAAACATTTGATCCAGGTAAAAATTCACAGACTTTTGCAATTCCTAAAGAATGCAAGATATGCCTTTCGTATAGCGAATCTATATCTTTACGACTGATGACATTAATTTGGGCATTCCATATCTGATAAAGCTCAAAAAGCTGATCAAATTGCGCAATCTGAATTGTACTTAGATTAGGGAAGTATTTTTGGATAAGGTTAGAAGTCACTTTTAAAGCTTTTTTTTCTTCGGTTTAAAACATTAGAAAGTAAATCTCTCCCTCTAAATAATTGGGCCTTTACGGTTCCTAAAGGTAAATCTAGCCGTTCAGCTATTTCTTCATAAGACAGCTCATCAAAATAACGAAGAATAATTAAAGTTTTATAGCGTGTAGGCAACTTATCAATAATCTCTTTGAGTTGTTCTGTTTGCTGTTTCTTTATGGAGGTTTCTTCTGGGTTTAATACATCACTTTTTATCTCAAAAACTTTATCGTCAGAAAGGTCTCCTCCTAGGCTATCCAAAGAAGTAGTCTGTAGTTTTTTCTTTCTGATAAAGTCTATACTCCCATTAGTTGCAATCCTGAATAACCAAGTGCTAAAAGCAAAATCAGGGCGGTATTTATCAATATTTTCAAAGGCTTTAGCAAAAGTGGTAACGGTAATATCCATTGCATCATCTTTATTATTCACCATTTTAAGAACCATAAAATAGATAGAATCTTTGTAACGTTGCATCAATTCGGCATAAGCCTTCTGCTCGTTTGCTTTAGCTCTTTCAACTAAAGAAAAATCGTTTTTTGCATTCTCGGAAAAATTCGGATTTACTTCCACGATACTTTCTTCTTAAAAAAACTGGCAATGCTCAAAATCAATAAATAAAAATAATAAAAAGGATCCAAGAAAATAAACCACCAAATTAAATCTTTTGCCTTTAGCGATTGCATAGGTCGATAATATACATATACCTGAGCAATTAACCTCACAATAAATACTATTCCAATAACAATTGGCTCCACCTTTAAGGCTAAGCAAACAATTACCAGCACATAAAACCCCATGGCTGAAATTGCCTGAAAACTCAAATTAATCTTATGGTGCTTTTTATACATGTTCCCTGCACCAGAATGTCTTATTTTTTGATTCCAGTAATCTTTCCAGCTCTGTTTTGGAATGCTTAACGTATGCGAATTGGTGTTCACTTCAATTTCTACATTGCCTTCTGTGGCGTTTTGGTTTACAAATAAATCATCATCACCAGAAGGGATATGCATATGTGAAGCAAAGCCTTTCCCTTTAAAAAACAATGATTTCTTGTAAGAAAGATTTCTTCCCACGCCCATATAAGGCATCCCATTTAAAGCATAAGAGAAATAGTTGAGCGCAGTATGAAAGGTTTCGAAACGGATAAGGGCATTCAATATGCCACCAAATCTTTGGTAAGGAGAATAGCCCAATATAATCTCGGTTGCTGGATTTTGATATTTGCTCGCAATTAGAGAAAGCCACAAAGTTGATTCAGGTTTACAATCTGCATCAGTAAAAACTAAAATCTCATTACTTGAGGCTTTAATGCCCAAGGTTGCCGCAAATTTCTTTGCTGTTTTATAGCGAGGATGCTCTTCTATTTTAACCACTTTTAGGTGGGCATATTTACTTTGCAAACCTCGTAAAATATCTTCGCTGTTATCCGAAGAGCAATCATTAACTACCACTACTTCAAAATCAGGATAGTCTTGCTCCAACACAAAAGGAAGGTATTGCGCTAAATTTTTAGCCTCATTGCGGGCACAAATGATTACCGACAGCGGAAAATTTATTTGACTATCTGTAACAACATTTGATTTATACACCGTGAATTTCCGCTGAATTACCAGCAAATAGTAAAGTTGGGTAAGGAAACAAACCTGATAAAGGAATAGAAAAGAATAATTAATATAAATATTCAAGTGCTTTTATATTGAGATGCAAATTTCATAAAAATAGCTTAATATCAAACAGAATTCTAAAATACTTAAATCTAATGATGCACTAAAATTTACTATTTTTGCAGGCTCATACAAAATTTTAATGAAGTTTAAATTATCGGTAAAAGATCAGTTTTCTAAAGCCAGGGCAGGTGAAATTACAACAGACCATGGAGTCATCCAGACGCCAATTTTTATGCCTGTAGGTACGGCTGGAACGGTAAAAGCTATTCATCAGCGTGAACTGAAAGAAGACATAGAAGCTCAGATTATTCTTGGAAATACTTATCATTTATACCTAAGGCCCGGTTTGGAAACAATAAAAGCGGCCGGAGGATTGCATAAATTTAACGGTTGGGGCGGACCAATTCTTACAGATAGTGGCGGTTATCAGGTTTATTCTTTAACAGAAGTAAGGAAGATAAAAGAAGAAGGAGTTACATTTAAGTCGCATATTGATGGTTCAAAGCATCTTTTTACACCTGAAAATGTAATGGATATTCAAAGAGTAATTGGTGCCGATATCATTATGGCTTTTGACGAATGTACGCCTTATCCTTGTGAGTACAATTACGCAAGGAGATCAATAGATATGACGCATCGCTGGTTAAAGCGTTGTGTCACCAGATTTGATGAAACCGTACCTCATTATGGATACGATCAAACCTTGTTTCCTATAGTACAGGGATCTGTTTATAAAGATTTAAGAATGAAATCGGCAGAGTTTATTGCTGCTCAGAATAGAGAAGGAAATGCGATTGGCGGTTTATCTGTTGGTGAGCCTGCCGAAGAAATGTACGCCATGACAGAGGTGGTGTGCAATATTTTACCAGAGGAGAAGCCGAGATATTTAATGGGAGTAGGCACACCTATCAATTTATTAGAGAATATTGCTTTAGGAATTGATATGTTCGATTGTGTGATGCCGACCAGAAATGCCAGAAATGGGATGCTTTTCATGAAAAACGGAGTCATCAATATCAAAAATGAGAAATGGAAAAACGATTTTTCTCCCGTTGATGCTGATAGTGATCTGTTTTCAGATTTAAATTATTCTAAAGCTTATTTAAGGCATTTGATACATTCTAAAGAGATTTTAGGTGCACAAATTGCCACTTTGCACAACTTACATTTTTATATATGGTTGGTTAAAGAGGCCAGGGAAAAAATTATATCAGGAGAATTTTACGATTGGAAGAATAAAATGGTAAAGGTGTTAGATCAGAAACTTTAAAATGAAATTTTTAGACAACTACATCAAGATTATAGACTGGTATATTATTAAGAAATACTTGGGTACATTTATTTTTACCCTTGCTATCTTCACAGTAATCTCTGTTGTATTTGATATTTCTGAAAAATTGGATGATTTTTTAAAAAGTAATGCGACCACCAGCCAGATTGTTTTTCAATATTACGGAGGTTTTATACCGTTTTATCTAAATTTTCTTTCTCCCTTAATCAACTTTATTGCGGTAATTTTCTTTACTGCAAAAATGGCCGATCAGACCGAAATTGTCCCTATTCTTTGTGGAAAAGCCAGTTTTAACCGTTTTTTAAGGCCTTATTTTATTGCTTCCTCCTTAATATTTATAGTAAGTATGGTTTTTAACCTTCTTATTATTCCAGAAACGAATCGTTTAATGACCACTTTTGATAATACTTATCTCAAAAACAAAGACAATACACGAAACAATATTCATATTCAATTAGACAAATCTACTTTCGTTTTTATGGAAAGCTTTGATAATAAGACGAATAACGGGTATCGTTTTTCACTTGAAAAATTTAAAGGAGACGAGCTAAAATCTAAACTAATGTCTGACCGTATTGCCTGGGATTCGGTTAAAAGGAAGTGGAACATTTATAATTATACCATCAGGCATGTAGATGGTTTAAAAGAAAGGATGGAAAGCGGTGCAGAAAAAGACACCACTTTAGACATGAAACCTATAGATTTTGATTTAAGAGACAACATTTTTTCTGCCATGAACTATAGAGAGTTGAATGAAAAGATTGAAAAGGAGAAAATAAGAGGTTCGGGCATTATGGTAAATTTAGAGCTGGAAAAATATAAAAGATGGACCTATCCATTCTCTACTTATGTGCTCACGCTTATTGGCGTGGCACTCTCTAGCAGGAAAGTAAGAGGCGGTGTTGGACTTCCTTTGGGCATTGGGATTGGTTTAAGCTTCTTATACATCCTGCTCATTCAATTCGCTAATGTGTTTGCATTAAAAGGTGGTTTACCGCCTATCATTGCTGTGGTGATACCGAACGTTATTTTTGGTGCTATAGGGATAGTATTGGCTATTAAAGCTCCCAAATAGATGAAAATCTCCCGTAACAGCAACCTGCTGATCCTCCACATTACGGTTTTAGTTTGGGGTTTTACAGGCATTCTTGGTGCTTTAATCTCCATTAATGAGATTTATTTGGTGTGGTATAGGGTACTGATTGCCTCCGTTTCACTATTTGCTTATTTTCTATTCAACAAAACTAGCTATAAAATAACCTCAAAAATTTTCCTGAAACTTTTTTTTACAGGTGCTATTGTTGGATTACATTGGATACTTTTCTTTGGCGCCATCAAAGCTTCTACTATTTCTGTAGCAATGGTCTGTCTCTCTTCGCTCACACTTTTCACAGCTATTTTAGAACCCATTTTAAATAAAACTAAGATTTCTAAGCTGGAAATATTGGTGGGATTATTTATCATAGGAGGGATTTATCTGATTTTCAAATTTGAAACGCAATACAAAACAGGCATAATCATGGGCTTAACCAGTGCTATATGTGCCAGTCTATTTTCCATCATTAACGCTAAACAAGTTAAAAACAGACCTGCCTCAGTGATTAGTTTTTACGAGTTATTAGGTGCATTTTTTTGGGTAAGCATCTATTTATTTCTTACAAATGGCTTTAATTCAAAGATGAAATTATCTCTTTCTGATGGGATATATTTATTCATTTTAGGTACAATTTGTACTTCTGTCGCCTACGTTGCAGGGGTCTCTGTAATGAAGGAATTGAGTGCTTTTAGAGTAGCGCTCATCACCAATTTAGAGCCTGTTTACGCAATCATTTTAGCGCTGATTATCTTTGGAAAAGATGAACAAATGACTAATGGATTTTACATTGGAGCTTGTGTAATTTTAGGATCCATTTTTCTATTTCCAATTGTGAAAAATAAAATTGAGAAAAGAAAATTAAAAAAATACCCTCCAATTGCTTAACCAAAAAAACACTAAGCATTACTGATTTTTAAATTAAACATCATTCATAGCGTTAGTTTAAGTTGATAAATACTTCTATTACCAGCCTGCCAATAGCAGTCAGAAACATCCAATTATTCTTTTAACTTTCCCTTCCCGCTAAAATGCTACAATCTATTATTTCTCAAAATCAGTATACAAATTGTAAAGTGAAACCTCCATTTTAACACGCAAAAATAGGCCAGCTAGTGTATTAAAATATCAAATAAAAAACTTACCTTTCAGCTATATAAAGCTTTATAAAAACACCTAAATTTCTGAATAATTAGACTACTAATCATAATTAAAGGTCATTTATGTAATTCAATTAAAATATATAATATTATTGAAAATCAGTTTTTTATAAATTTTATTTAAATTAAAAATACAGTTAAATTAACTTTTCCATAAAATTAAAAACTAATAATATTAGTAGATGCAAAATATCACTATAAATTATAGATATAAATCATTATTAATCAGGTTATTAAATACTTTTATCTTAATTTTAATTTCACATAGTGCTTTTTCACAATTATTTGACAGCAGTCAGAACCCTCCTAGTGTAAAATTCAGGCAAATTAATACTCCTAAATTTCAGATCGTCTACCCTACCCTATTTGAAAGTGAAGCACAAAGAATGGCCAATGTTTTGACAACTATTATTGACGACGTAAGTAAAAGTTTAGGGCATGCGCCAAAACCCATCACCATCATATTACAAACCCAAGGAGTGGTCTCTAACGGTTTTGTACAGATGGCCCCAAGAAAGTCAGAGTTCTACACTATCCCTGGTCAAGAATTTGATTCACAAGATTGGTTGAACAGCTTAGCGGTTCACGAATTAAGACACGTAGTTCAGTTTGACAAGCTTGCACCAAACTTAAGCGCACCACTTTTTGAAGAGCTTAAATTGGCACTCTTCGGGATCAATTTACCGCCTTGGTATTTTGAAGGAGATGCCGTTGGAATTGAGACCGCCTTGACCAATGCGGGGAGAGGAAGACAGCCCAATTTTGATATGGTTTTAAGAACCAATGAAGTTTCGGGAAATCGCTTCAGTTATTCTAAAAATTATTTTGGTTCTTTAAAAAGCTATACTCCGGGTTATTACCCTTTAGGTTATTTTATGACCACCAAAATTAGAAGAGATTATGGGCCTGAAATTTTAGACCATATTTTAGAGCGCATTAAAAACTTCCCCATCAGACCTTACAACTTTAGCTCATCCTTAAAAAAGTTTGGAGGAACAGGGACACATCAGCTCTATCTGAATACCATGAAAGAAATGGATTCTCTTTGGATTGATCAGCTATCAAAAGTGAAAAATGAAAGCTACACTTCTCTAAACAAAGAAGATTCTAAAATTCCCACAAATTATTTATTGCCCTATCCTACCGAAGATGGAAGCATCATTTGTCTGAAGGGTTCTAAAGCAAAAGTTCCCGCTATTGTTCTTATCAAGAATAATGAGGAAGAAGAGATTATTAAAATCGGTAATCAAACTGAACCAAATTTAAACTACGCTGCAAAAAAGGTGGTTTGGGACGAATACCGTATAGACCCAAGATTCGGACAACGATCTTACAATGTAATTTGTAGCTACGATTTAAAAAACAAAGCATACAAGCAAATTACTCACAAGACCAGGCTATTCGCTCCTGCACTATCTCCTGATGGAAAGAAAATTTCAGCCATAAAAATTTCCACTGAAAACATTTTCAACCTTGTGGAGCTTGATGCCGTAACTGGAGAAGAAATAAAAGTTTATCCAAATCCAGAAAATTTCACATTACAAACCCCAGCTTACAATTCCACAGGAGATAGAATAGTGCTTACATTGGTAAATGAGCAGGGAAAAACTTTGATGATTTTAAATACAGAATCAGGCAAGGCTGAAAAATTGCTCCCACAGGTTCATCAGATTATTTCTAGACCTTGCTTTTACGCTGATAAAATTATTTATAAAGCTCACTATAATGGGATCGATAATATTTATGCTGTTGATATCGTCACCAAAAATATCAATCAATTGAGCGAGTCTCAATTTGGAGCTTTCAATCCATCAGTAAATAGTGCTACCGGCATGCTCCTTTTTAATGACTACCAGTCGTTAGGGTCTAACATTGCGTCAATTGATTTGAATAGCCCAGGTTCGTTTAAACCTTTTCCGCAAGCAAACACCTTCGTGAATTATTTTAGCCCGCTTATAGCGCAGGAAAATAGGCCAAATGTATTCAAGGAAATTCCAAATGTTCAATATTCTTCAACAGCTTATAAAGAATTCAGTCATCTTTTTTACTTCCATAGTTTAAGACCTATCCTTCAGGAAAATCCCTATTTAAATGACAATGACTTTGGTTTTGATTTGGCATCAGATAATAAATTGAGTACAGTGAGTGCAACAGTTGGCTATCTCTATAATAATGCCTTGCACAAAAGCCAGTATAATGCTTCATTGGTTTATTCAAAATACTATCCTCAGCTGTCTTTAAATTATGAAAACAGGGCGAGGCTATCTTATGCTTCAAAAATCTCTGGAACAGATACTACTTATGTTCCGTTTCAATGGAGAGAAAATTTTACTGCATTAAAAGTAAATATTCCATTTAGTGCTAATTGGCTGAACAAAACCTTTTATTTTAATACACAGATTGAAACCTCTTATACCAACAGGTACCAGCTCACCATAAATCCTGTTAATTTTAGAACAGTAATCAATTTCCCTATGAAATACACTTTTACTGAAGGGCTAAATACTTCAAGAAGTCCGAGAGATTTAGCACCAAAGTGGGGACAGAATATAGGCATCAGTTATTCCAACAGTCCTTTTTCTAAATTTAATGATGGTGATAAGTTAGTGCTACAATCGCAATTTTACTTACCGGGATTTTTGATGAATCATAGCCTACAGGTCAGCTATAACTGGCAAAGCAAGAGCGGTATATTTATATTTGATCAGGACATTACAAGAGCTAGCGGTTATGCAAATCTTGCTCCAATTAAAAATTTAAAAAACAGCCTTCTTCTCAATTATCAATTTCCTGTTTTTTATCCTGATTGGGAATTAGGTCCATTAGCCTATATAAAAAGGTTTAGAGGCGGTTTTTTTGCTGATTTTGAAAACATTGGAAACAGAAATGGGTTAAGAACATATGGTGCAACACTAAAAGCGGACATGAACCTGCTTCGGTTTTACTTACCTAATTTTGCTGTAGGCGGAAAATTGATCATCCCTACAGAAAGCATTACAAAAAACCCGATATTCGAATTTAGTTTTACTTACAGCTTTTAATCATGAGTTTTAAAACCATTGTCATCATTATCCTTTCGGTATTCATCACTGTAATTTTTATGCAGAACACCGATGAAGTTTTCTTTACCATTTTATGTAAACAGGTTTCAGTTTCTAAATTATTGATGATGCTGATTGTAACCGTATTCGGATTTATTATTGGTGTTATTGTAGCCAGACCAAGAAAAAAGAAAGTTGAAATTTCCACCTACGATACTCAGAAAAATGTGCCTCTTGAAATCAGAGATGAATCGGATGAAGAATACATCAGCATGAAAAAACCGAATCAGCTATCAGATGATGACAAGAATTATATTGATTAATTTTTTTTTTGCCACTAATGCACTAATTTTTGAAGAGCAGCATTAACTATCATTTAATATATGTAAAACTTTCGCTCCCGCAGATTTAAAAGAAAAGAGCAGAAAATAAAACACTGATTTTCATTTCCTCGAAAATCTATTCAATCTGCCTTAGATATTATATTATTGATAGATCTATACGGTGCTAAGAAAAATAAACACAAAAGGATTCACTGCAAACAACACAAATAAACTATGCAAAAAATAGCTTTTATAGGATTAGGGAATATGGGTATTGGAATGGCTCAAAACCTGATTAATGCGGGATATTCTTTAAACGTTTATAACAGGACAAAAAGTAAATCAGACGACTTAAAAGGAGATTATAAAGTTTTTAATTCTCCGGCAGCAGCCAGTAAAGATCAAGACATCCTCATTACCATGCTTTCGGCAGATGATGCTTTGTATGAAGCAACCACTGGAAGTGAAGGAATACTATCAACTATAAAAGAAGGAGCAATCCATATCAGTATGAGCACCATTTCTCCTGATACCTCTAGAGATTTATATAAAGCGCATCAATCAAAAGGCGCTCATTATCTAACCGCTCCAGTTTTTGGCAGGCCAAACGCTGCGGCTACCGCAAAATTGTTCATCTGCACTTCTGGCGATGAAGAAATAAAAACTAAGGTAAAATCCATTTTAGAAATCCTTAGTCAGGGAGTATATGATTTTGGGACAGATCCAGGAGCTGCCAACGTAGTGAAACTGGCCGGAAATTTCATGATTATGGCCTCCATGGAAACCATGGCAGAAGCTTTTACTCTTGCCGAAAAGCAGGGATTGGACAGAGAGAAAGTCGCGGATTTTTTTGGAGAAACTGTTTTTAACGCCCCTATTTATAAAAATTACGGAACCCTTATTGCAAAGAAGCAATATCAACCTGTTGGTTTTAAAGCCAGTTTAGGATTTAAAGATGCCCGCTTAGCAAGTAAAATGGCTTTAGATGCAGAAATGCCTGCTCCTTTGTTAAGCTTAGTTTATAACCGCCTATTGAGTGCTGTTGCAAATGGCAAAGGAGATAATGATTGGGTCGAAGGAATTGCAGGTGGGGTTTCTAACGATGCGGGAGCCTAAACGATGATCATCTATTTAGGATTGGCGATAGCCGTAATTGCTTTATTTGGTCTTACTTTTTTGAATACTCCGGTTTTTGGTGCCGAACCAGATCAAACTCATCTAAAAGAGGCTGAAAATTTCAAAGATGGGATATTCCATAATCAATCGGTTACAGAAACTTTAACCAATGGTGGCAATTTTTTTAAGATCTTAAAAGAATGGATCAATAAAGCAAAAGACAATGTTCCACCAAGTATTTTACCAGTTGTTAAAACAGATTTAAAAAACTTTCATCCTACCCAACCTACCATCGTTTGGTTTGGTCATTCTACTTATATCCTTTTTATTGAAGGTAAAACGGTTCTGGTTGATCCTGTTTTTCACAAAGCCTCTCCAGTTTCCATTTTCGGAAAGCCTTTTGCCATGAGCTATAATTATAGCACAGAAGATTTTCCTAATATTGACGTTCTATTAATCACTCATGACCATTATGATCATTTAGATTATAAAGCTTTTAAAGAATTGCTTCCTAAAGTTGATCAAATCATCACGTCTGCTGGTGTAGAGTCACATTTAAAATTATGGGGCACCAAAGAAAACCAGGTAACTGCTTTAAAATGGAATCAAAGCATAAATTTACATAGTTTTCAGTTTACAGCTTTACCAGCGAGACATTTCTCTGGAAGAAAATTTAAAAGAGCTAATACATTGTGGAGTTCATTTGCTTTGAAAACAGAAAACTGTCATCTCTATCTCGGTGGAGACTCTGGTTTCGACAATCATTTTGAGGAGATTGGCAAAAATCACGGTCCGTTTGATTTGGCTATTTTAGAATGCGGACAGTACGGAAAATACTGGGCAAACATTCACCTATTACCTGAGGAAACAGTAAAAGCTACAAAACAGTTGAATGCGAAAAAATTATTTCCTGTGCATTGGGGGAAATTTGCATTATCAACCCATTCTTGGACAGAACCTATAGAACGTTTAGCTATTGAAGCAGAAAAACAGCATTTAACGCTTATAACGCCAATGATTGGAGAACCGTTTATTTTCTCGGAAGATAAGGTCTATGAAAAATGGTGGAAAAAGATAACGAGTTAAATTGTTCAATTAAGGTTTTCTAACAGACTCCCATTTAGCCAAAGCGTTTTTAACTGTGCTTTTTTAAGTTTAGCCTCCACCAAAAAAAGTTTTTCCTGAACTTCAATCAGTTTGCTTTCTCTTGAGTTAATCAAGAATAATGAGCTATCACCAAATCTAAATTTTGTTTCTTCTCCTTTTAAGAGTTGCTCACTAAATTTCAATGTAGTTTGTAATATATTCAATTGATTTTGAAGTGCATTTAATTCGGCAATATTCTTTTCAAATTTATTCTTTAGCTCATTTTCTGTTAACTTTTTATCCAATTCTGTATCTAGGATTTTAATTTTTGCAGCCGCAATATCTCCCCTTGCTTTTGTAAAAGTGATTGGAAAAGCGAAACTTACATTCACCTTATTATTTTGATTCCAATAATTTGAATTTATATTTCTCAAAAGTGTTTTCCCTTGGTTTAATAGCCCTAAAGTTATATTGAGTTCTGGCTTTAGACTTTCTGCTTTTAGCCTTCGTTCTATATTCAAATCCTGAATCTTAAAATCAAAACTTAATAATTTTGGGTTATTTATTAGGTCAGGAATTGGTGTAACTGGCAAATCAAACTCATCTGGAGCAACATTTAATTTAGCTGCATCAATTGGAATTTGGTTCTCTAACCATAAAAAAGTACTCAATTCCAATTGAGCTTGTTTAAGTTCTAATTTTGCTTGTTCAAAAAAAACTTTTCTTTGTTGTACCTGTATTTGAGCTTCTAAAGTGTCAATTGCTGGCTTATCTCCATTTAAAAAGCCTAATTTAACTGCTTCGTACCTTACTTCAGATAAATTTAGAGCATTCTCTAAAATTTTAACATTGGCATATTTGTTTTTCCAATTGATATAATTTTCTCCGGCATCAAAAAACAAGTCATTTAATATTCTATTTTGTTCGTTTTCACTGGCGCTTTCAAAAATTACCGCTTTTTTAAAGGTTGCTCTTCTATTGTCCATCAACAATCCTTTTCCCAGCTGAAAATTAATGCCTGCATAAGAAAGGCCCTCTTTAGGCAATTTACTTTCTGGATTTAAAAACGTCCCTTCAGCCTCCGAGTAAGACCCTTTCAATTCTATCCCGTACCATAATGGTAATTTTATCTGTGGAGTCAAAAATGAATAATATTCTGTTCCGTCATAAATTTTACGGTCAAATTCAGTTTCAAACTTTGGGTCAAAACCTCCCCAAGCCTGTTTCTTTATGGCCTTTGCCAATTGGCCAACTAATTTTGCCTTTACCGTTACCGGATGGTTCTGTTTTACTATAGCTATAAAAGATTTCCAGCTTAAAGTATCTTTTATTTCCTGAGCTTTTAAATTAGCATCAGCAAATAAAATAAACACCAATAACAGTAAACTATTTCTTATCATTTTTAGCTCCATTTCCCTTTTCAGTTTGCTGATAATACTCTGGTGGAAACCCATTTAATTGCCTCCATAACTCATAAATTAACGGTACATCATTTAATAAGGCTATACTTTTTGTTCCTGATCCGTAGCGCAGTTGATCAGGCCAGGTTTTTACATGATCGGGTTTAACCCATATTCTGAACATCCCATTAGGATTGATTGAAGGATCTATAGTGGCAACTTTACCTCCAAAAACACCATAAGAAGCTTTTGGCCAGCCAGAAAACACGATAGCCGGAAACCCGTCAAACTGAATTTGAACATTTTGCCCGATAGCCACCAATGGAATATCTACAGGATTGATAAACATTTCTACCGCTGGATCAAAATTATCCGGGACAATTTGAAGTAAGTTCTCTCCTTCCTTAACCGTTTCCCCAATCCCAGCTTTTACAGTTCTTACCACCTGCCCAGATTGCGGAGCAGTAATCACATAAAAGGTTTGTCTTTGCTTATAGTTTTGAAATTGGTTTTTAAGTTTGGCAACTTCTCCCTTTGTGGATGATACTTGTGACTTTGCACTAAATTTTTCACCATCTGTTTTTGAAATTTTCTCGGCATAATCTTGCTCAACACCTAAAAGCTCTAATCTTATATTCAGCAATTCATTTTTACTATTGTAATATTTGTTTTCTGCACCTATTTTTTTTGATTGTGCATCTTGTAAGTATTGTTGTTTCTGTTCTAAATCTGTTAAAGACTTAAGTCCTTCGCTATAAAGTTTTTTCTGTCTATCCAGCTGGTCTGTTGATATTTTAAACTGATTGTTAGCCGCCAAAAAAGCCATACTATCAGACTGTACCTGTAAATTATATTGCTTTAATTTATTTCTGAGCTGCTCTTTTTTAAAATTAAGCGCACTAGATAAAGCTTTTTGTTGCTGATTTGCTGTATTAGCTTTTTGATTGTAAAAATTTATAGCATCACTCTTTGCTACTATTTGTTCATCTACTCTGTCCAATAAATCTTCATCAAGGTAATCTTCTTTTACTTCACTTATCTTTAAAATTGTATCGCCTTTTTTAACCTTTTGCCCATCTTGTATATACCATTTAACAATTCTACCTGCTATAATACTGTTAATTTGTTGTGGTCTTTGATCTGGATTTAAAGAAGCGACATTACCTTTTGATTGTATATTTTGTGTCCATGGCAAAAAAAGCAGCAGCAAACAACCGCCTAATCCTAATAAAAAATTTCGGAGCAAATGACGTGATGACTTTTGCTTGATGACTCTCTTAAATGAATCAAACTCCATCAGTTTATTTGTATTGGTATTGCGCTCTAAAAACATTTCAATTAATTTGAGTTAAATAACCATTGTTCATCACCATCACCTTATCGAAATTGCTGGCAAAATCATCATCATTGCTTATTGCAATTAAAGTAAACCCGCTTTCTGCCCTTAGTAGGTATTTTATTATTTCATTTTTTGTATTAGGCTCTATACCCATCCAACCGTCTTCCAGTAATATTAATTTTGGCTTTTTATATAAACAGCGGGCTAACAAAACCTTTTGTGCAATATTATAGGACAGTTTTTTTCCCTGTGGATCTAACGGCATATAAAAGCTTTCTTTCTTAGAAAAAATAAAATCCATTAAGCCGAGTAAATCACATATTTTATTTAATTCCTCAAAATTCACTTCAGGCTCACCTAAAGTAATATTTTCTAGAAGTGTACCGCTAAATAGCTCATCCTCATCTGTAAAAACGGCAATTTGCTGATGTAGCAAATCTGGAGGAATATTGGCAAACGGAACACCGTTAAATAGAATTGTACCATCAAAGTTTTGCCACATCCCTGTTAAAACTTTAAGCAATGTAGATTTTCCTGAGCCCTCCAGTCCTTTTATACAAACTTTTTCTCCAGCCTCAATTGCCATTTCCAAATTCTTCAAAATCATTTTTCCTGTGCTAAACCCAAAGTTTAAGTTCATCATCTTAATAGAAATTCCGTTCTGATTTAACTTAAAGGAATTATCGGAGTGAAAATCCTTATCTTGGGGCTTATCTAAAACTTTATTGATTTTTTCTAGAGAAGTTAATACATCATACACCACCTCGAGGCTCACAATTAGTTTTTCTATTGCCGCAATTATTGTTAAAATAATAATTTCAGTTGCTATAAATTGCCCTAAATTTATCTGTTGGTTAACAAATAAAACCGCCCCAATGATGAGCATAGCGGCAGTAATTAAAACTTTAAAGGCAATAATAATACGATATTGAAATACTAGAACCGAGAAATGATTATTCCTAGCCTCTAGGTAGCCGTTAACCAATTGGTCAGTTTTTTTAAGGTGTAAATCTGTATGCTGGTGAAATTTAAAAGTTTTAATACTTCTACTGATTTCTTCAAGCCAATGAGCTACATCATATTTAAAATCTGATTCTTTGATGCTGCTTTCAAAACCTTTCGGACTGGTTAAATAAAATATTGCCAAAACAATAGCCACTAAAAAAACGCCGAAAACAATAAATACAGGGTGGTAAAAACTTAATAATAGCAAGCCGAAAAATATTTGAATGGAAGCTGCTGGAAAATCAATCAATAATTTTGAAAGACCTTTTTGTAGGCTTGCCGTATCAAAAAAACGGTTCACCAGTTCGGGAAGGTAATAATTATCAATACTTGGTAAACTTAATTTAGGAATACGGTAAGCATAAGCGAAAGTTAAACGGGCAAATACACGTTGTTGAATTCTCTCAGTTATGCGCATTTGTTTTACCTGTAAAATACCGCTTAACAAAACTCCAAAAATTACCAATGTAATCAAAACAACCAATGAAGTACTAATCGTTACCCCAAAAAGTAAGTTGATGATGGCCTGTATTCCTAGAGGAAGTGATAAAATTATAATTCCACTTAGTATTGCATAAACATATAAATTCTGTATTTCTCTTTTTTCGAGATTGATTAACTGAAATAGTTTTTTTAAAGCCGATTTTAAGGAAGGTGTATTTTCCATAGAATTTTTAATTATCAATCAAAAGTATTAATTACTTTTATAAATAATAGTATTACTATTAAAAATGACAGCAAATGATTATTCAATGACATTTTCACTATCTTTGTTTAAATCTTTTATTAATTATGAACTGGCAGTTACACCCGAAGATGAATGAGAAGCTTTATCTCAGAGATCCCGAACAAAGTGAAATTGGAAAAAATATTATTAAAAATGCCGTTTCTCTGGTAAGAAAATTAGGTTTTGAAGTCTTTAATTTTAAAAAACTAGCAGAAGAAATACCTACTACAGAAGCAACCGTTTATAGATATTTTGAAAACAAACATCGGCTACTGAGTTACATAGTTGCCTGGTATTGGCATTGGTTAGATTATCAGGTAATGTTTAAAACAAACAATCTTCCCAATGCTATTGATAAAATTAAGGTGATCAATCAAATTTTAACTTGGCAGTTACAAGAAGAGCATGCAGTGATTGATGAGATAAATTTAGAAGACCTACGGCAAATAATTATTTATGAAGCATCTAAGGTTTATTTAACAAAACATGTGACAGAAGACAACGATTTTCAGCTGTTTAAACCTTATAAAAATCTTTGTACTAGAATAAGCGATATTTTTAAAGAATACAATTCAGATTATGCTTACAGCAGGTCTTTAGCAAGTACAATAGTTGAAATGGCTCACTTTCAAGATTTTTTCATGACCCATTTGCCCTCTTTAACAGATTTTGCAGAAACAAAAAGCCTTAAAAATGTGAATGACTATTTGGATTCTTTAGTTTTTTCTGCACTTTACAAATAGTAAAGTTATATTTTTTTCAAAAATCCATAATGAGAAAAATCCGAAAAAAATTGCTGAATGTAGTTTAGAGAATCAATTTTTAAAAACGAACTGATCTTAAAGATTTAATATTTTGTGATTAGTACTCCAAAGGCACAATCGGTTCCTTTTTGCTGGTACTCATAATCATCATGGTGTGAAAAGTTTTCACTACAGAAATTCTACTGATCTTTTGCATAATCAGTTGCTCATAAGTTTTAATATCTTTCACGTAAGCCTTCAGTAGGAAATCACAAGCTCCAGTTACATGATGGCACTCTGTGATTTCTTTGATCGCTTTAATTTCGTCTAAAAAAGTCTGAATGGTATCTTGCTGATGAAAATCTAAAGAAACCTGAATAAAGGTTTTGATTCCAAGACCTAACTTTTCTTCATCAACCAAGGCATGGTAGCTTTTAATATAGCCTGAATTTTCTAATTTTCTAACCCTTTCTAAAGTTGGCGCAGGAGACAAGCCTATCGTTTGAGATAGCTGCAAATTGGTTATTCGTCCGTTTTCTTGTAAAATTTTTAGAATACTAAAGTCAATTCTGTCCAATTCCATTTTTCTAGTTTGTTCTACAAATTTAGATTTAATCCTCAAATACCAAATTATATTTTTAAAAAACCTCTATTTATTTTTGAATATTTTTTATTGAGTAATTTTTAGATTAGTCTAAAAATAATATTAGATTTGTATTAATATATTTTTAGCATGACTATATCTTTTACAGAAGAGAATTATTTAAAAACGATTTACCACCTCAGTTCACCTGATAAAGAAACTGTAAATACCAATGCCATTTCAGAATCATTACGTACCAAGGCGGCTTCGGTTACAGATATGTTGAGAAAATTGGCAGAAAAAGAGCTGATCAACTATGAAAAATACCAGGGGGTAACTTTAACAGATTCAGGAAAAGCAAAGGCAATTACCATTATCAGAAAACACCGTTTGTGGGAAGTTTTTTTGGTAGATAAACTTGATTTTAAATGGGATGAAGTACATGATCTTGCAGAAGAATTGGAACACATTCACTCAGAAAAACTGATCAATAAATTAGATGAATTTTTAGGTTTCCCAAATGTTGACCCACATGGAGATCCCATACCTGATAAAAATGGCGTATTAAAATCTCCGGACCTGGTTCCGGTCTCTAAAATGTTAGTTGGAGAATCAGGAAAAATAAGCGGCGTGAGAGAACATTCTAAAGAATTCTTACAGTACTTAGAAAAAACAGGATTAATCTTGGGACAAAGCATCATGATAAAAGAAAAAATACCTTTTGATGGATCTATCATCCTATCAATGGAAGAAAAAATACACACAATTAGTAGAGAAGTAGCGAAAAATTTATTGGTATCATGAAACTAGAATCACCAAATTCCCTTCACGAAGTCCATTCTTCTGTAGTCACCAATAAAAAAACTGGCTGGAAAAGGATTTTTGCTTTTTTAGGACCTGCTTATTTAGTAAGTGTTGGTTATATGGACCCAGGGAATTGGGCTACAGATCTTGCTGGAGGTTCTCAGTTTGGCTATAAATTGATATGGGTTTTACTCATGTCGAACCTTATCGCCTTATTACTACAATCCTTAAGTGCCCGGCTTGGTATAGTAAGAGGTTTAGATTTGGCGCAAGCATCAAAAAAAGCATATCCAAAATGGGCAAATTATCCTTTATGGGTACTGGCAGAAATTTCTATTGCCGCCTGTGACCTTGCCGAAATTGTAGGGATGGCCATTGGTTTAAACCTATTGTTTGGTTTACCACTAATTTGGGGAGTGAGCATTACTGTTTTTGATACCTTAATTTTACTCCTATTGATGAAACGCGGTATGCGGTCTATCGAAATCTTTATCATTTCCTTAGTTTTTATCATCGGGATTTCCTTTTTAGTAGAAATGTTTATTGTAGAACCGGTATATGGTGATGTGCTGAAAGGATTTATCCCCACCAAACTAGACGGATCCGCTTTATACATTGCCATTGGAATTATTGGGGCTACTGTAATGCCACACAACCTTTACCTGCATTCTTCATTGGTACAAACCCGTAAGTTTGACCAAACTTTTAATGGAAAAAAGGATGCCATCAAGTTTAATTTTTTCGATACCACCATCGCTTTAAACCTTGCTTTTTTTGTAAACGCGGCCATCCTTATTTTAGCCGCGGCAGCTTTCCATGTAAATGGATTTTTTAAAATTGCAGAAATAGAAGATGCCCATAAATTATTACAGAATCTTTTTGGAAATGCTGCCCCTGCCCTATTTGCAATCGCATTGATTGCTGCAGGACAAAGCTCTACCATTACCGGAACATTGGCTGGTCAAATTATTATGGAAGGCCATTTAAACCTGAGAATACAGCCTTGGTTAAGACGGTTAATTACTCGATTACTTGCTATAGTTCCTGCTTTATGCACCATTATATTTTTTGGAGAAGGAAGTTTAGGCAGTTTATTGATCTTAAGTCAAGTAGTGTTAAGTTTACAGTTAGGTTTTGCAGTAATTCCATTAATTCATTTCAATTCAGATAAAAAGCTGATGGGTGATTTTGCCATTAAACCTTGGGTAAAGGCATTGGCATGGATAAGCTCAGCCATTATCATTTACCTCAATATCACCTTAGTGATTAACGAAATTCAAGGATGGCTGAATGGAGAAGGCAACCATTGGGCAATTTACGGTATTGTTATTCCCATTATTTTGGCCTGTTTTGCTTTACTGGTTTATGTATTTGTTCATCCGTTTATTACCAAACCAAAAGGAGAAAAAGATCATTTACCCCATGGTAAAGCATTAAAATTTACTGAAGTTAAAACCATTACTTACCATAAAATTGGCATCACTACAGACTTTTCTGCTAATGATGAAAAAATAATTAGAAGTGCTTTAATGCAGGGTGGTAAAAATGCTGTTTATACTTTTATCCACGTGGTAGAAACTGCTGCTGCCCGTTATCATGGCAATAATGCAATGGACAATGAGACCAAATTAGATGAAGAAAATTTATTGAATTATAAATTGGATTTAGAAAATTTGGGCTATGAGATCAATTATCAAATAGGATTTGGAAACCCTGCCATCGCCATTAGTAAAATTGTGAACGAACAGCAATTAGACTTTTTAGTGATGGGTGCTCATGGGCATAAAGGTTTTAAAGATTTACTTTTTGGAACCACCGTTGATGCGGTAAGACATAAAATTAAAATTCCTGTTTTAATAGTGAACTAATTGATGAAGACATTACTGCTTTTAACATTCTTAATGCTACCCTTTTTAAGCTTTTCTCAGTCCGACAGCTCTAAATCAAGCTATCATCTATTAAAACCAACTCCAACATCTTTAATGAGAAGTTTTGAAACAGATAGGCCGGACGTAACAGAAAGCCCTTACACGGTGGATGCAGGACACTTCCAAGTTGAAACTGATATTCTAAAAATAGAAAAAAATAAAACCTCGGGAATAGAAAGTAGCATTTACTCC
>JBDSHZ010000134.1:0-3971 GCA_039918235.1 Pelobium sp. | reverse complement strand
AAATCTTCATTGGTGGTTAAATCTCCTCTTTGTGCTTGATCAGCAACATCGGGGTTAAGATGAAGGACACCATCATCTACCGTCCATGCAGTGCCCACCATGTTTTTCCCATAGGTATGGAAATTAGAGGTACCGTTGCTCAAAAGGTTATCATAATCTTTCAAATTGTTTTGTTGAGCATTGCATCCCGACAAAATTGTACCGATTACTGCACAAACAAATAATGTTTTCATGTTTTTTATTTTAAGTTCAAAATATAAGCAGCCATGGTTTCAGCATCCGCTGCTGTTATTTGAGGATGCGGTGTCATGGGAACCTCGCCCCAAATGCCTACACCACCTTTGATGATTTTATTTGCTAAAAGTGTTACATTTTCTGCTGTAGCAGGATACTTTTTTGCAACTTCGATGTAGGAAGGCCCTATGAGTTTATCCTGTTCTTTATGGCAACCCAAACAATCAGACTTGGCAATTAATTCTTTACCGGCATCATAATTATTCGCTATTTTATCTCTGTCTGTAGAAACTTTATCAGCTTCATTTGTTGTACCAGAACTTCCGCAAGCAATGATAAATGTGCTTACAACCGTAATCATGTAAATCTTAATTTTCATCTTTAATTCCTAATAATTTTTTATTGTAATCCTTACTTCCACTTGCCGATGCAAAATCATCGAAAGCTTTATCAGTCACTTTAATGATATGATTTTTGATAAATTCAGCGCCTTCTGTTGCACCGTCTATTTGATTTTTAATGGCACACTCCCATTCCAAAACTGCCCAGCCTTCAAAGTTATATTGCGCCAATTTGCTGAAGATTGATTTAAAATCTACCTGGCCATCTCCAAGAGAACGGAACCTACCTGCCCTGTTGATCCAACTTTGGTAACCGCCATAAACACCCTGCCTTCCGGTGGGGTTAAATTCGGCATCTTTAACATGAAACATTTTTATTCTTTCATGATAAATGTCTATAAATTCCAGATAATTTAAACATTGAAGAACATAATGTGAGGGATCATAAAGAATACATGCTCTTTTATGATTATCCACTTCTTTCAGGAACATTTCAAAGGTGATTCCGTCATGTAAATCTTCTCCCGGATGTATTTCAAAGCAGGCATCTACATCATTCTCCTCAAACACATCCAAAATAGGTTTCCAACGTTTGCCCAATTCTTTAAAGCCATCTTCCACTAAATTCTGAGGTCTTTGTGGCCAAGGATATACATACGGCCATAATAAAGCGCCACTAAAAGTTGCATGGGCTTTTAATCCAAGATTATTGGAAGCCTTAGCTGCATATTTTAATTGTTGAACCGCCCAAGCTGTTCTTTCTTTTGGATGACCGTGTAACTCCTTTGGCGCAAAAGCATCAAAAAGCGTATCGAAAAGAGGATTAACTGCTACAAGTTGCCCTTGTAAATGTGTGGAAAGTTCCGTGATTTCTAAGCCAGTATCGTTTATTCTTCCTTTTAAATCATCAGCATAATCTTTACTTTCTGCCGCTAGTTTTAAATCAATAAAACGATCATCTGAAGTGGGTATTTGAATGCCTTTATACCCTAAATCTTTAGCCCAATTGCATATGCCCTCAAGGCTATTAAATGGTGCGTCATCCCCAATAAATTGTGCTATAAATAAACCTGGACCTTTAATTGTTTTCATTTTTTAGGAGAGATGAGAAGTGATATTAAAAGTGAGAAATGATATGTAAGATTCATAGAATAAGTTAATTTTCATTTAAATCCAGCCATTTTTTTTCTGATTTGCCAGATGCAATTACTGTTTCAATAAAAGCCATTCCTCTTACACCATCAACAATAGATGGGTAATCCAAAGATTCTTTTTTGGGCTTTACCTTATTTTGAACAGCTAAAATATGTTCCGCAAAGTTTCTATAAATATTTGCAAAGGCTTCTAAATATCCTTCGGGATGCCCAGAAGGTGTTCTGGTATTATGCTGAGCAAATGAGCTTAAATATCCGTTACCAGCTCTGAGTGTTTGGGCAGGTGCATCTAACCATTTTAATGTTAAGGTATTGGCATCAACTTGTTGCCATTCTAATCCGCCTTTTTCTCCGTAAACTCTAATTTTCACATTGTTTTCTTCGCCCGCCGCAACTTGAGTAGCTATTAAAACGCCACTAGCTCCATTATCAAATTTTAGCAAAACTGCCCCGTCATCGTCTAATTTCCTATTTGCTATCACAATGTTTATATCAGCACAAAGCTTTTGAACCGATAAACCACTAACATATTCAGCTAAATTAAAGGCATGAGTTCCAATATCGCCCATTGCACCAGCAACACCGCTTTTTGAGGGGTCTGTACGCCAGTCGGCTTGTTTATTTTGAACTTCGGTACTTAACCAACCTTGTGGATATTCTACATAAACCTTTCTTATCTTACCAAGATTGCCAGCTAAAACTTGTTGTTTAGCTTCCTTAACCATTGGATAACCTGTATAGGTATGCGTTAAGCATAACAGATTCCCTGTTTTTTCCTGAATCTCTTTTAAAGCAATTGCTTCTGCTAAAGTTAAGGTCATAGGTTTATCTAAAATTACATGAAACCCATTTTCTAAAGCCATTTTTGCAGGCTCGAAATGCACATGGTTTGGGGTTACTATAGCGATAACTTGAATTCTTTCGCTTGCTGGTTTCTCTTTTTCTTTTAACAGCAGCTCTTGGTAAGATGGATAAATTCTACTTTCATCTAAACCTAATTCCTTTCCTGTTTCTAAAGATTTTTCTGCTGAACTACTAAATGCACCTCCTACCAAATCATATTGATGATCTATTCGGGCAGCAATGCGATGGATAGCCCCGATAAAAGACCCCGGCCCACCACCAATCATTCCTAATTTTAAACGACTTAAATTTTTCAACATTAAGGATTTAAATAAACAGGATCTCCTTTTTTATAATCAATACAGGCATCAAACCTTCCCGGAACTTCCACATAAGAAAGCACCTTGGTTCCACCAATTTCTGAGGTAAAGAAACCTAGCAAACTGAGCTCTTTCATCATCCTAAAATAATGTGGTGTAGTTTTATTTGCTTCATTCAGATTATATTTTTTTTGTTCTCCATCTAGCTCCGTCAAAAGTTTTTTTCTTTCTTCAGGTTTTAGATCAGTAAATAGAGCCCCGAATTTACTTTTCGATTTTTCATTGATGGTGTTTAGGCCATCTTTAAAAATTTTCTGATCTTCGGGAGTATAACAATCCTTCACCATCACCGCCATAAATTCTCCGGTTTTTGCCGCTTTTGCTCCCGGAGTATTGGTTTCTGGAATGATGGTTTCTGCAATCTCATTCATGTAAGCTACCTCATCGGTATTAAATAAATCATTGACTTGTGTAGGGCTTGATTTGCATCCCGCAAGTGAAAAAATTTCTCCACCTATAATTGTTCCTCCTAATAACAATGCTACGGAGGATATGGCTTCTCTTCTGTTCATATCTTATTCTTTAAATACTAAGGTTCCAGCCTTGTCTATATTGTCGTTTTACAAATTGATTAACTTCATCAAAATTGGTCACTTTCATCTCTTTACTATCCCACAATAATTTTAAATTACGACCGGGATAAGTGATTTTATCATTGGTTTTTATACCCACATCATGCGCCCTGATGGCTAAATTCGCAATCAGCAATGCTTCTGTTAAGGGTACTGCTTTTTCAAAAGGAGAGCTTAATTCATTTTTACCATAACCGGCAATACAGGCATCTACCCATTGCCCATAATGTCCTTCCATTTGTCCCTCTACCCTTTTTAACGTTTGCGGAACAGCTACTGCTGTGTTTTTTGAAAGGGGCAACAATCTTGCTTGGAGGTTATAGGTATCTGCCATCATTTTGCCTTTAGTTCCTATAAAAAGCATTCCGTTTCCACCGTCTCCAAAAGATTCTTCTGCACCTAATTCTTCAGGTCTTTCTGGTTGTATGCCTCCATCCATCCAGTGCA
>JBDSHZ010000133.1:0-3292 GCA_039918235.1 Pelobium sp. | reverse complement strand
GATTGGCGCAATCAAAGCTAGTGTGGCATATATAATGGTTTTTAAGTCGGTAGCTTTAAGATTTATAGCCAACTCATGTAATGCCGCTATCCATACCGGAGGAAAAATAGCCAGTATTTTAATGCTCAAGATATCAAAGCCTTCCAACATACTTTTGGTGACAAGCCTAGGCAGAATATAATATGCTGCAAAAATTAAAACAGAAAAGAATATCTGAAAATAGGAGATGAAATCTTTGAATTTTTGTGGACTGGTTAATTTTAAAACGATCAGATAAACAATGTTCACAAAGAAAATACTGAGCGTAGTCCCTATTATTAACTCCACAAAAAATACTAAACCAGAAATAATTCCTTCGGCAATAAATGAATAAATTAAACCTGAAATACCGATTGCGATGGCCATTTTAGCAGTATGAATTCCGATATGGAGAATCCTGGAGACTGTAAAAGTCCGATCTGAAACAGGTCTTGGTAAAATGATGTAATTATCTCTTACATCAATTAATACGCTTGTAAAATCAGAGATTAAGGTAATGGACAACATCACCATAAAGGCTAGGAAATAAATGGTATGCCCAACATACGGCTGCTTAATAAAACCGAGAATGAAGGTAAGGAACAAACCCATAATAACCAGTACCACCATGGTGATCCAACTGGCATTATTTACGGTCTTTTTCTTCTTTTGCCTTTGCTGATTATACATATTTGGACGCCTATCGTCCATTTTCATTTTGGTTGACAAAATGATGCGCAATTGCTCAGGATCAACTCCGAAACGTTGAAATACTGATTTAAAAAGGAGTACGAAATTAATGATGTATCTGTTTAACATGCTAGTCTATTTTGGATGAAAGAACACAGGATTAATTAGTCAAAAGCACTTAAAACATCGTTAGCTTCTTTATTTCCTTCTTCCTTACCGGTTAATTTTGCGAAAATTTTCTCCAAGGTTTGGTCTCCACCGGCTTTCAACTCTTCAAAAGAGCCATCGGCAACAATTTCTCCATTGTTGATGAGCAAAATGCGGTCAGAAACTTTTTCTACCACATCCATCATGTGAGAACAGTAGAAAATTGTTTTTCCTTCTTTAGCCATCAAAGCAATCAGTTCTTTCACCATAATCACTGCATTGGCGTCTAAACCAGAAAGTGGTTCATCTAAGATGATAATTTTTGGATTATGAATAATTCCGGAAATCAACAGCACTTTTTGACGCATCCCTTTAGAAAAAGTGTCCATTCTTTGATCAGCATTGGTGCCAATTCCAAAGGCAGTTAACAACTTCATGGCCCTTTGTGCAATCTGCTCTTCTTCCATACCATAAAGCTTTCCAATAAAGTCGAGGTATTCTAAGGGTGTGAGTACATCATATATTTCTGCGTTTTCTGGCACATAACCAATCTGGCTCTTTACAGCCATAATATCTGCTTGGATATTCTGACCGTAAAAGAACACTTCTCCTTCAAAATCAGAAATTAGACCTGTTAAAACTTTTACCGTGGTAGATTTTCCGGCACCGTTTGGACCAATATAGCCAATGACCTGCCCTGCATAAACATCTAAATTAATGCCTTTTAGCACTTGCTTTTCGCCGTAGCTTTTTCTTAAATTTCTGATACTGATGACAGGTGACGAAGTAATAGTTTCCATATATGATTAAAATTCTAAATATAGCGGTTTGAAGTCTTTCAAAACAAAAAAAGCTGCCCTATTAGGACAGCTTTAAAATCAATTTGTTACTTATTCTTAATTATGCTCCTTTTTTAAGCTTTCCGTGATAATTCTTTTTAAACTTCTCATACCTAGGAATTGAAACGCCGCTTACATAAGGATTTCCTCTTCCTTTACCTGCACTGATATAGTCCTGATGATATTCTTCTGCTCGGTAAAAAGCATCCAATTTTTTCAATTCTGTAACCAATGGATTAGAAAATTGATCAGAAGCACTAATTTTTTTGATCTCATTCATTGCTATTTGCTTCTCCGAATCTGTTTGGTAAAACAAAATGGAACGGTAAGAATTTCCCCTGTCTGGTCCTTGCTGATTTGGTGTTGTAGGGTCATGAGAAGCAAAAAACACTTTTACCAATTCATCATAACTCACCACTTTCGGGTTGTAATAAACCAATATGCTCTCTGCATGTCCGGTTGTTTCTGTATTTACCAACTCATAAGATGGGTTTGGAACATTTCCGCCTGCATAACCTGACACGGCAGAATCAACACCTACCACCGCTTCAAAAATATGTTCCGAACACCAAAAACAGCCTTCGGCAAAAGCAGCAATTGCCTTACCTTTTGGTGCTTGCAGTTTAATGGCCGTATTTGTTTTATTTTTTCCAGTTTGCCCATTACTGTTACAAGCAGTAACCATAATGGCAAATAAGCTGATGCTTAATAATTTTAAGTATTTCATAATATAAGTTTCTATTTTTGTTTGTCGATTGAATATTTTGTTCCTTACAAGATTGCTAAAATGGACGGAAACTTTAACCAATCATTTAGTATAATAACGATTAAACACCTAAATCTAGTTTTTGATTTAATAAATTAGATTTATCGCGCTCATTAATGTATAAAAGATTAAAACTAAAATTTAGTAATACCCATTTGCTCTCGCTCTCTGCGAATGTAATTGTTGTAATATTAGGTATTCTAAGCTATGTTTTATTGTGCAGGATTTTAACACTTAGAGAAAGGGGAGTATGGCTCTTTTTCCAATCCTTATTTGCTTTAGCTGATAGCATCAGGTCTGGGTTTTTATCAACTGGGTTTATAAAGTTTTATGCCGGGGTTGAGAAAAAAAGGGCAACAGAAGTTGCAGGCTCCACTTGGATTATTTCAATTGCCATTACCTTAATTTTTTGCATGGTAAGTGGTGCATCTTATTTTACCACTGATTTTATTGAAGATGAAGGGATTTCTTATTTTTTAAAATGGCTAGGCGTTTTAGCAATAGTTAGTCTACCTCATTTTATGGCCATTTGTCTGGTTCAGGCTAAAGAACATTTTGGAAAGTTTTTGGTACTCAAATTATTTAGGAATTTTATTTTTATCACCTGCTTTGTTACTTTCTATTTTTACAATAGACATACTGCTATTGAGATTATTTATTCTTATTTAATTTCTTTTACAATCAGCAGTTTACTTACCCTAATTCTTGGTTGGTGTGACGTTAAGACTGTTCTTTCTTACAATAAAAAAGTAATTAAAGAACTGCTTGATTTTGGGAAATATAGCATGGGTACTAATTTAAGTGCCACTCTTTTTCAAACCGTTGAAAATTT
>JBDSHZ010000132.1:0-14068 GCA_039918235.1 Pelobium sp. | reverse complement strand
ACATCTGTCATAATCCAAGCATCGACCTGATTATCACTTTTACTCGTAAGAACACTAATATCTCCAGTGGTTTCAAACACCACAAACCTTATTTCAGAGAGACTAGTGACATTAGCTTCTCGCAATTTTGCTCTTAGATCAGTCTCGGTAACTCTGGCTTTTAACAAATTTTTGATAAGAACTTTTTCGCCGTCCATCAATAGTAATGGCTTGTTGTCAATTAAACTTTCAAAAGTTTTATAACGTCGAAGATATGCTGCTCCAAGCTGAAAAACGAAAACCAAAAGTAATCCAAAAATTCCATTGTTTAAGCTTGGGTTAGGCGACAATACGGTACCGGCAATAATAGAGCCCACCGCAATTGTCATAGGGAAATCAAATCCAGACATTTTTGAGAAACTTCTTTTTCCGAAAATTCGGGTAAAAAGAATAATGAAAATATATATGAATAGTAGGCTGAAAAAGATTCCCAATCCACCTTTTAAATCCATAGTGAGCCATTTTTCCATAACTTTAGTTTTTAATAAATATAAGTTATTTATTGGCTATTGAGTAAAAACATCGTCTCAGAGCCTCAATATTTAATCCCGTGAATTTCCGAAAAATCAAATTTGAAGCACTATAGTGTCCACATCTTTGGCAAATGTTTTGTTTGCTAAAAAACATCACAATTTAAATCTCATTTACCAAATAAATACACCTATGAAAGCAGCAGTATTTCACAAACCCGGAGATATCAGTTACGATACAGTAAGAGATCCGGAAATTTTAGATCCTAATGATGTGATTTTGAAAGTCACATCAACCGCAATATGCGGATCTGACTTACATATTCTCAGTGGTGCAGTTCCACAAAGCGAGGACATGATTATGGGCCATGAATTTATGGGAATAGTTGAAGAAATTGGTTCATCAGTAAAAAACCTTAAAAAAGGCGATCGTGTGGTTGTTCCTTTTCCTATTGCCTGCGGACATTGTTTCTTTTGCAATCATGGCGCATCTCCCCATTGCGAAAACTCCAACTACGAAAATTATGGTCCATCAGGAAACCTAGCAGATGAAAAAGGTGCAGGTCTTTTCGGTTACACCGATTTATATGGCGGTTATTCTGGCGGACAAGCGGAGTACGTACGAGTGCCCTTCGCAGATATAAGCCCACGAAAAGTTCCCGATGAATTGACCGACGAACAGGTTTTATTTCTAACAGATATTTTTCCGACGGGATGGTCGGCAATTGATTGGGCACAACTTAAAGGTGGAGAAGTGGTAGCAATATTTGGTTCTGGTCCGGTTGGGTTAATGGCGCAGAAAGCAGCCTGGATAAATGGGGCTAGTAGAGTAATTGCAATAGACCCTTTAAATTACCGTTTGGAAAAAGCGAAAAAAGTAAACAATGTAGATACATTAAACCCTCACGAAGTGGATGTGGTACAAGCAATACGAGATATGACTAGTGGCAGAGGAGCTGATGTTTGTGTAGATGCTGTTGGTTTTGAGCCAGAAAGAAGTATACTCGATAAGCTGAAAGCCACGATTCATTTAGAGAAAGGAAGTATGAAAGTTTTAGACATGGCATTTGAAGCTGTTAGAAGAAGTGGTACAGTGAGTATAATGGGCGTGTACGGCTCGCCTTACGATAATTTTCCGATGTATAGAATATTTGATAAGGGAATTACCATTAAACAAGGGCAGGCTACGGTACTAAATTACATTGATAAACTTATTGGCTTAGTAAAAGAAGATAAGGTTGTGCTAGAAGACATTATTACACACACATTGCCACTAAGCGAGGTTGCTAAAGGCTACGAAATCTTTGATAAGAAAGAGGATGATTGTGTAAAAGTGATTCTTAAACCTTAACTGTGTATCTCTAAAATAAAGTTCGGTAAATAAATACTATTCAATTTTAAAGGAAATTTAAATTTAGTTAAAAATCTTACTTAATTTTAAATATAATCGTATATATTTTAAGTATTTTGTAGTGTTAATTTTAGAAATAGTTTATTTCAAAAAAGAGTGAACAGTTTGAAGTATCTATTGTATTTGTCTAAACGTATCACATTAAAAGTAGAGGATACAACTGTTGTCATTCTTACTTTTAGGCCACGAAAAGTTACTAAAATCTCTTGAATTATATTATTTAAGGGATTTTTTCATTCCTATTAAACCAATAGATATCAATCAAAACCAATGTGAAGGTGTCCTAATACGTATAGTATTTTTAATCTCTTTTTTTGTTAAAAATAAATTCATCGGAGCCGGTAAGCAGGAATTTACAATCCTTAAATTGATTCAACTTCATAATCAGGAATACGGAGGTGTTTTGGTATGCGGCACAATGAAAAATTACTATAACACACAGAAATATATTAAAAAATTTTTAAAGAAGAATACGGCACAAATGGCGAATATCTAGCTGAGATGAATTATAAGTTTATCATGGAATTTGATTTTTTACTTCGCCGACTTAAAAATAAGCAAGAAAAAATCGCTTTGCAGAGCAATTACGTTATCAAACATTTGGAGCGATTTTTCAAGATGACCAATTGATCGCTAGAACAAGAGTAGACTGCCAATCTTTTAAATATCTATACCTTTTCAAGTATCATACGGGTTTAATCTTGAATAGGGTATAAATTAATTTACAAAACCAACTGATACCTTACAGAACGTCCAGCGCCTTCCAAAACAAAAGCACCTATTTCGTTAAGCTGTTGCAAATCCCTTGTTGCTGTAGCTTTAGAAGTTTTAGCAATAGCAATATATTTTTTCGCCGTCATTCCTCCGGTAAAACCAGTTGTACCTTCCTCCAACATTCTGTTGATGACTTTTAACTGGCGTTCATTAATTTGACTTTTATACTTGTCAAAAAACTTTGCTTTTTTCAACGTGAACTCGACGAGCCCTTTGGAATCCTTCTGCGCTTCCAAAATAATTTCGGAAAAATACGCTACCCACTCTGTAATATCCAAACTTCGTTGCGCTGATTTCAATTGCTCATAATAAAGCTTCCTGTTCTTTTCAATCGTTTTTGAAAGGGAAAGCAATACAGGCACATTTAAAGTCTGTCTTAATGCGAATTCTGCCAAAGCCCTTCCAATCCTTCCGTTTCCATCTTCAAAGGGATGTATCGATTCAAAGTGTAAATGCGCGATTGCTGATTTTAGCAATGCTTTAGAAATATTATCCTTCACTGGTAATTCAGGATTGTTATACCAATTGATAAGCTGTTTCATTTCATCGGGAACGATAGCTGAAGGAGGTGCTTCATAATGCACTACTTCTCGTCCATAAGCACCGGAAACAATCTGCATTGGTGCTTCGCCTTGTCGCCAAGAACCGGGATTTACTTTTTGGTTTTGCTCCATCAAGAGCTGATGCCAATGACATAATAAGTCTGTGGTTAAGGGAATTGCCGTTTTCCGGTTTACTTCCACCATCAATTTAGCCACACCCGAGGCTCTCTTATCTTTAACCTCGGGACTGTGATGAAGCCACAGATTGTTTTTGATGGAAGACATTACATCTTCCCGACTCATATATTCGCCTTCAATTTCAGAAGTTTTAATTGCTTCTTCAATCAATATTTCTAACAATGTTTCCTGCTTTAACTCGTCATTTAAACCAGTCAATAAACCATTTATTACACCAAACTCCTGTGCAAATGAAACAGAGATTCCTTGCAATTTCTCTACAGAGTAAGTTAAATTAGGCCAATTTTCGAATTGCCAGTTGTACATATTGAGCCGATTATTTTTCTTTATTGGCTCAAATATAATAAAAAATTGAGCCGATTAAAAGAGCTTATCGGCTCATAATTATTTAAAATTATTTTTATAATAGATAAATCTTTCTGTAAGGAAAAGTCGATTTATTAACCAAACGGGTTCCTCTTGATAGCCTTTGATTATGTATGCATGAATACACGAAATTATGGTTGATTAAACCCTAAATACCCATCACATATTTTCTAAAGGATAAAACCATTCCTTCTTTTTATCTTGGTAATAACAGATTCCAGGTTCTCTCTTCTTTCATAATCAGGCTTTTAAAGCAGATATAATAATCGAAAAAAAATTAGAATTTTGATCCGGATTATAGAGCTTCTATTTCTGTTGTTTTCAAATTTGCTAACACAAAAAACAATATAATTATTGAGATGAAATGGTCACGACAAACCCAAAATATCCTGTCCATTTTTTAGCTAGGATAAACCCATCTATTCTTTTTAGCTTTGTACGAGCCAATTTTGGGAACCCTATTTTTCATGGGGAGGCTTTAAAAAAAAAGGAACAAAATATTAAAAAAAAACTTCACAACTTAGGTAGAGGTTGTGAAGTTTATCCAAAACCGATCACGAATTTTGGAGAACATTAACGGCGTAAATTACCATGAAAAAAAGGTATTTCTCATAAGTAATCAAAACTAAATTATCTATTTACCAATCAAGAAAAACTAATTATGTCAGTAGAAATCATCACCAAAGAAGACCTATCTCTATTCAAAGCTGAACTGCTTATCGAAATTCACAAAATCATTAGACCCGTAAAATTTGATACGCAAAAGGAATGGCTCAAAAGTTATGAAGTGCGTAAAATGTTGAACATTTCACCCGGAACTTTACAGACGCTACGTATAAACGGCACCTTACAATTCACGAAAATTGGTGGCTCGCTTTATTACAAACATGCCAACATCATCAGCTTATTAGAAGGCAATGGTAAATCTGAATAGTTGCATCCTGTTTTGCGACAATCTATTTCCACTAACAGTCCTATTTTAAGGAGCAAGCGGAAGTTGGGCAGTGCCCTACTTTTCTTGCCCTAAGCTATCACTGAGGGGGTTGACAGTATCCTCCGGGGATACTTCAGCGTCTATGTACGCTGGAAAAGGACAAAATAGTATACCGGGCGGTATACTGATGCTATTAATTTGAATATCATAACTCAAACTCTATGAATGAGAAGACGATAAGATTTCCGTTGCAAACGGATGAAAAAATCAAGAAAATTGCTTTAAAATTAGGTCGGACGAAGGTAGATACCTTCATCCAAATGGTAGATTACTTTTATGCCAGCAAGAAAGATCCAAAGGACATCAGTGACGAACTCTTAAAGAATACGTTGCTGAGAAACCATAAAGATTATATCGGTTTTATTAAAACGCAAGAAAGCGAATTACTGATTCCCATCAAACGTGATGCTGACCGGATGATAAAAGGCTTGCAGCTTATAGCGACTCATTTTAACGAAGACATATTGGTGCAAAACCGTAAAACGATTGAATACCACGAAAAACAAAAAATAGCTGGCGAAGAAAATCGTAAACTGATGATAAGAATAAACCAAAGCCTCAGTACCAAAGACAATCTGAAATCACAGTTTATTTACATCTTTAATAATTATGTTACCGCGAGAGATGATTTTAGCATGATGACGTCGGCGAAAGAAAAATCTGATCTTTTGCAGAAAACCAAAAGTAACATAAATCTACTTTGATATGCATGTCAATATTTCAACACAGGGAAGCAACAAAGGAAGTAGCGGTGGGTTGGTGCAATATCTGGAGAAAGAAAACAGAAAAGAACTAAAAGATTCGCCAGAAGTTTGGTTCAGCTCCAAACAGAAAACCGCCGAAGCTTATGAAGTAAGAAGAGCATTAGACAACAACGTTTCTAAACTCGGTAAAAACGACACCAAGTTTTATTTGATCAACATTAGTCCCAGTCAGAAAGAGGTTAGGCATCTTTTAGAAAATTATGGAGAGATGGACGCAAAAGCAGAGCTAAAAAAATACGCCGAAAAGGTAATGGATGAATATGCCAAAAACTTTAAACGTCCGGGAATTGAAAGTAATCAGGATTTGCTGTGGTTCGGAAAATTAGAGAATTTCAGATATTTCAGCCATACGGATAAAGAGGTAAAGAACGGAGAGCGAAAACGCGGCGAAAAGAAAGATGGCGGTCAGATGCATATTCAGATTGTGGTAAGTCGTAAGGATATCACGGATAAAATCAAGCTTAGTCCGCTGAATAATTCAAAAGGTAAAAACGAAATACATTCTCAAAAACTGGGACAGTTTAATCGGGTCGCTTTTAAACAATGTGGAGAAGAGCTGTTTGATAAGGCGTTTGATTTTAAACGATCTTTCAAAGAAACCGTGAGTTACGCTATAATTCAGAAGAACGGAAATCTTGAACAAAAGGAAAAACTCGACGTTCTGGAAAAAGGTCTTGAAATTAATTCACATGCTAAACCAATAGCTTTTCAACTCGCAAAAGAAATCTCCATGGAAAAGAGTTTATCTTTTATTAACGGGTTTTTCAAAAGTAACCTAAACGAAGGCTTGTTGGAGAGTCTGTTAAAAGTAGAACCCGAAGTTGAGCAGAAAGAATTTTATAAGGGGAAGAAGAAAAAGAAATATCGTTCTCATTAGACTTAAATCGCAAGAGAAAAAGCCCATCGGCAAAAGCAGGTTCTTTCATTCGTTCCGCAAGCTTCACTTATTCTTTCGCCAGCTTTTGCCTACGCACAGGAAAAAATCACTCCGTACCTCCGTTCATTATTTCCTAAAACGGCATTTGCACACTTGGGGTGATACAAATAAAAGAGTTTGAGCCATAAAATATTTCATATAATCCCAGTCAAAAGAAATTCAAACAGGGACTACAATGTATAAATTACATCTGCTTTTATTAAGGTTAGCTTTTGCCAAACTTACGAATTGTCTATTCAGCAAAGCTTAATATATAATATGTTAAAATTTAGTTTTAATAATCTCCTTGATATCAGTAGAAGGTAAGAAACCCAAGGATTTGATTCCCCTACGGGCTACAAAATAAGCACTAATCAAACACGATTGCTGCTTTTTTTATGTCTTGGGGCAAGCAATAGGGCGAATTTGTTTGAATTCATATGAACCTTAACGGTAACTTCTCAATATTTTATTATTGAGAATAATTATATGCTAAAATGAACTGTGAAAACCTTTTCAATTCATAATCAGGTAAATCTTTAAATAACCTGAATGCTTCACGATGGCATTTTCGATATTTTTTTCCACTATTGCAAAAGCAATCCTGAACACGTCCAGGCTCTGAGTGCGTTCTAATGTGATTTAACAAATTAGCTATTAACCTTAAATCATCAGTTTGAAATGCCTCTTGAAAAAATTCAATATTCCCAAAATGTCCATGGTGTCTTTCTTTCAAAAAGTAACCATAAATTTCCCTGTGCTTTTGATTAAAGAAAAATGGTTTTACATGATTCTCAATAAATTCATTCAGTGTTAATCCTTTATTGCAAATCATAATCTCTTCTGGAATAGAACAGATACAACAATGCCCATCAGGATAAAGATGCCAATCAATATTTAATGGAATTCTCCCTCCCTCTTCAAATACAAATGGGAATCTTTTCGGAAAATCCATTGAACCAACAATACGTATTTGATAAGAGTCAATAAGTAATCCTTGCTCATCAATCAGTGATAATCTACCAAAGATTTCTGGTGTTTGATTTTCGCCCTCTGAAAAGACAAACAAGGGGTTTGTTAAACAGAATACCTCTGCCTCCTTTTTAAAGAGTTTGAAATTATTATTCACAAGCCCAAGGTTTCGATGTCGCTGCACCTGCAATTATTGAGGAAGCAAGTCTAGAGTTTTTTTCATGATTTTCATCTTTCCCTTCTGGGAAACGCTTACCTAAATGATTTCTCCATAATTTACTTGAAGATAGTTGATTTTCATCTTTTAAAGCTTTATCAGCATCATCTATAAAATCGTTTAATGCTTTTAAGAAATTAGTCCCATCAAAATCTTTAAATAAATCATCATTTGGAACAGCAGGTACTATACATTTAAAATCTCTATCCAATTCCTTTTTTATTTCCTTCAATATATCTCTCAAGGTAATATCATCTCTTTCATTCAAAACAATATTATCTAAAGCATTTGCAGCGAGAATTGACATTGCAAGTCCGCTAGGCATTTTATGTCGAAGTTCATCACACCAACCTTTCAAATACATAACATGTCGAATCAATTTTCCATCTTTATCCTTTTTACTATTGAACCATTCTACCATAGCTTTAGGGTCACTATCTTCAAAGCCAATATTTTTTACTGCAATATTATATTCATTGCCATCTACCTTGTAATAAATTGGATGATCAATCTCATAGTCATCTACGAAAATTGACCGGACACATTTTTTTCTATGTTCAGGATCAGTGGACGTATATCCGTTTACAGCCTCTTTTACCCAACTTTGTAATGTCGTAGCTGTAACATCCGGCTCTTTGAAAAAATAAACTCCATCATCCAAATCACAAATATCCTCTTTTGTGCGGATTCCAGTTTTCATTTTGTGTGAACCCTGAATATAAAATTTAGGTTCATAATCTGAATGGTTATCTTTAAACCATTTGCTAATTCTTTTACGCAAGGCTTCTTTTGAAGAAATCATTCGAGCTTTCTTATTTTTCCCGATGGAGATCTCCTGATGATATTCCAGAAATAAATTGTGAGAGTTTGCCATTTTATTTAGATTTTAAAAATTTAAGTATGTTAATTAGGTTGTTTTTTGAGAGTTCATCACCTATTGCCTCTAGTCTTGCTAAATCCTTTTTACTTGAAGCATTCAGATCAATTGTATCACCGCCCATATCATGCTGAATACGGAGGTAATCAAATGTATTATCAGAATTATTTGTCAATCTCTTTATGAAATTTATATATTGTTCTGTAATTTGAGCTTGGCTATCAAGGATAATATCAAGTAATCGTGGCTTTGGTAATAACCAATACCAAATGTCTTTAGGCTTCCATCCCGTTTTAATCACATGTTTACCTTTCCCAGTTCCTAAAGACAGTAAACTGACATCAGAAAAGTTACATCCAAGTTTTTCAGTTGCTTCAAGCAATCCAATAAGTGATGGATTGTTTGCGAAAATGCCACCGTCTATCATATTAATATTTTCCCCCTCACCATGCTCATTAGAGAAACTGAAAGAGTGAGGTGGAAAATAAACAGGTGCGGACGCACTTGACAATGCAACTTCATGTGCTGGAAGTTTATAGTCTCTCACATACTCCTCACTATGGCGGGTTTTTAGAACATTAATTTGCCCATCATTTCCGTTGAACACTGGAATACAAACATTCGTTTTAAGGTCATTTAAGAGAGGAACTTTTCCATCGTTAGCGTCAGTATATATCTCTTTAAGTTTCTTACGAAGTTCTTTATTGCTATAAATCGATGTTATAAATGCTCTAGCTTTACTCGGAACTACTTTAAAGTACCATTTCGGAAAAATAACACCAGCATGGATTTTATAAAACTTAACAAGTTCATTTGCTGGAATTCCTAATGCGATTGCAATTGCAAGAATTGCCCCCGTAGAAGTTCCACAAATCAAGTCAAAATGCTCGTATAATTTTTTTTCGGGTTCAGTTTTTTTCAATTCTCTCTCAAGCTCTGCTAATACTTTTGCAGGTATAATCCCCCTTATTCCGCCACCATCGATGGATAGAATGCGAAATTTATCTTTTTTAAGCTCCATTGTTACTCCAAATTAATCCTCCTATAGCCAATGCCATAAAACTTAAAATAATCCCATTATTCACTTGGCTACTTGTAGAAGTATTGTGTTGTATAATGTTGCTATAATGCTCACAATTGAACTCTAGTAAATCGTAAGTTTTTCCTTGTAAAGCTAACGCCCTCTTAATACACTCATTTCTTTCAGAAATTGAACCCTGAAATTTTTCAATTCTAGTGATGAGTTTTGTTTTCCCAAAAAAATTATCAGCAGAGAGGATTTTAACTCCGCTACCAATATTATTTTCCGCAAAAAGATGAGTCCCGAGGCTGTTCTGTCCCAGATATATCCCATGGTGTTGAACTATCTGAAATTCTGTCTTAGGGATGACGACTCTATCTGCGGGTTTAAGGTTTAGTAAATTATTTGCCATATATCAACCTTTAATGTTTCTTGGGTCATGTCCAAAACTATCTTTGTCTCGAATAGTTCCGTCTTTCCGATGTATTATCAGTTCTGATTTCTGATTTATTGCTATATCTCGAGCAACCTTTATTGCTTCCTTCTGGGTGCTAGTGATTTTTGTTGCTTTTTCATTGTTAGCTCCTTTTACTGCCCAGTTTCCTCCGTGAGGAACTACATGTTGATTTTTGTTCATTTTTTATAATCTAGTAAAATTTATCAGGTTGTGAAAGTCAAGTAGTATGCCAATATAATAAACATGATATTATGTCATGTTTATTTAATAAACATTTTTTATCAAAAAAACCTTGCTTTCTATGCAAACAATATATATCTTTGCAGTGCGTTATGGGGATATGAAAATAGACTTTAAATCGGCATTATACCAGATTATTGGTAGTCAGATTAAAAAGAAAAGAACTGATTTAAGCGTCAGTCAGGAAGATTTAGCGCTAAAAGTTGGTCTTGCGAGGACTTCAATATCTAACATTGAGGTTGGCAGACAACAAGTAACTATTTCCGTATTATATGACATTTGTCATGAATTGCAAATTGATGTTCATCGAATTTTACCTACCTATATAGAAGTTCTGGACTCCCTAGAGATTAAGCATGACTACCTTGAGATACTTAAAAACGCAGATTTAAATCATGAATCTTCGGAAAGAATTGAACTTATTTTAAAAAATCTCAACACTAATACTTTATTATGAGATATATCGAAGAAAGGACGATAGAAATACTTAAAAAGCTTAATATTACTGAAGCTCCAGTTAATCCTAGCGAATGTGCTCAAAGCCTTGGTGTTAAAGTAGTATCTACAGAGCTTGAAAACGATGTTTCCGGACTTTTTGTAATTAAAGATGGTATAGCTTTTATAATGTTTAACAAAAGCGAATCTGAACATAGACAAAGGTTTACAATCGCACATGAACTGGGTCATTTTTTATTACATAAGAAAACATCTCTTTTTATTGATAAAACAGATATTGTTCTTTACAGAAACTCTGAATCTACAACCGGAGCTTTATTAAAGGAAAGAGAGGCTAATGCTTTTGCAGCATCATTGCTTATGCCTAAATCTTTTATTGAGCAGGAAATTGTAAAAAAGGGTAATGACAAAAATATTGTATCTCATTTAGCAACTAAGTTCAACGTTAGTGAATTAGCTATGAGTTTTAGATTGTCTAATCTTGGCTACGAGGTGGGATGGTAATCACTATTCGTCCAAAATATCCCTCCTGAGCGTAACATTTAACACCATTTACATAACGTATAATCTTTTTCGTTATACAGATATTTGCCGGCACAACCATGTCCTGAAAATTCTGTGTTAAAAGAGCAGATTAATTAGCCTCTATCACCAGAAGCAAGTTTTTTACAGCGATGAAATATGCACTTAGGATAGCGAGTTGAACCTCTAACATTTTTTTTTGCAAATAGTGCAATTCTGATGTTTGTCTGGTGTTCTATTGTTTTCTGTCATCGTCTAATAAATTTTAGAATTAGCATTAAAATACTACGAGATAGCAACGAAAGCGGTAAGCAAAGCTCTAGGTCAATTGGTATATCCCTTTATCTCTGGTTTTAAAACCTAATTAAGCCATCAGGTTTGAACCGCTAAACAATTATCTACTGGTTTTGGGTTAAACCTTAATTCGTTTCCAGTTTTTTATCTATGTCGAGACAACTGGTAGAGTCGGATAAATTAACTCTTGCAAATACAAATATTGTTCATTATATTTGAATGTTCATGAATCATGAACATTGTAAAAATGTGAACATGAAAGAGCAGGAAACTTTACAAAAAGCTATTGAAAAGCTATCTAATATAACTGATGCGAAAATTAAGGTTAAAACTGTAGGGAATAGGTATGAAGAATCACTTGAAATCGAATTCAAAAACCATACAGAGACTTTTAGTATCGAAGTTAAGAATGAGTTAAGAGCACATAACCTTCCTGTTTCTTTAAAGCCTGAAAAAAAAGTCAGCAAGCCGAGTTTGTTGATTAGTCAATACATTCCTATGCCAATCAAACAGGAGTTAAAAAAAAGGAATGTAAATTACTTAGAAGTCGCCGGCAATTGCTTTATTAGTACACCAAAAATTTTCATTTATATCAACGACCAGCAGGTTACGGAAAGTCGAATTTCTACAGAAGGGAAATTATGGAAGCCAGCAGGATTGAAATTTATGTTTGCAATTTTGAGGTTTCCAGACTTATTGAATAAATCTTACCGGATGATTGCTGATGAAGCAGGAATTGCGCTAGGGAATATTGGCGGACTTTTGAAAGAGCTGACTGTTGAAGGTTTTTTGAAAACTGGAAATACTAATGAGGGTAAAAATTACTTTATAGATAATCAAAACCGTCTGATAGAAAGATGGGCAGAAGCCTATAAATCAAATTTGCGTCCTAAACAATTCATCGGAAATTTTCGCTTTTTGGATAATGAAACAGCAAAAGTTTGGAAATCTATACCAGTAGAAGATTTTAATTGGGGCGGAGAAAATGCTGGTGCATTATTAACTAAATTTCTACAACCGGAAAAGTTCACGATTTACACGCTTGAAAATAGAGCGCTTCTGATGAAGAGTTTAAAACTAGTTCCAGATAGCGATGGCAATGTAGAAATCTTAACACAGTTTTGGAAGAGTGAAGATAAAGACACAGGAGTTGTACCTCCGTTGTTGGCTTACGCCGATTTAATCACTAGTTTTGATAGCCGTAACCAAGAAACCGCCGATCGAATTAAAACACAGCACCTTGAATAAATTATTGTTGAGTCCAGTTTCTGTTGAAATGCTAAAAAGCATGGAGAATGTTTTTAGAGATTTCGGAATAGATTATTATTTGGTAGGTGCCGTAGCAAGGGATATTTACTTGTCGGCAGATATTGAAGCTGAGGCGTTAAGGAAAACTGAAGATATTGATATTGCCATAACAATTAATGATGCATGTCAGTACAATGAATTAAAAAAAGCATTGATTTCCACCAGAGATTTTACGTCTGACGCTACGGAAGCTATAAAGCTATACTACAAAGGTGCAATTGAAGTGGACTTACTTCCTTTTGGGGAAATAGAAAGCATCAACAGAACAGTTAATCTGATAGACCCAACCTTCATTTTGAACATGCCAGGTTTTAAGGAGATTTATCCTTTTGTCAATGATATTGAAGTAGAAAACAACTTTACCGTCAAAGTGTGTACGATGGAGGGAATAATACTGCTAAAGTTAATAGCTAACAACGACAGACCGCAACGCACAAAAGATATTTCAGACATTGGGCACATCATAAACGTATATTTTGATTTATATTCCGGCAACATCTATGAAGAGCATTTCGATATTATGGATTCATACAACAGCGATAAAAGTGATTATTTGCAATTAGTATGTAGCAGGGTAATAGGAAGAAAAATAAAACAATTATTAAAAGGTTCTGATGAGTTAAATAAACGTATTGAGCAAATACTGGCGAAACGTCCAACAGCTTGGTGGCAGGCAATGTTGGATGGAATGAAAGATAAGTTATAGCTCAATTAAATTTGCTTGTAATTCAGCAATAGATTATTTAATTTAGCATAAATGTTCATTGAAAATCAGATTAAACAAAATTAAAGAGTCCAAATTATGTCAATAGGCAACAAAATAAAAGTGTCCTATTAGGTTCCCTAGTCTTGGTTTAATTGATGTATATATCTTATAATCAATAATTTAAGGAATTAGTTTGGCGTACTGCCATCCCGACTGAGACTCAGTCTAAATGAATGCAAAACCCTCTAAATGTAATGATTTAGAGGGTTTTCTGTTTTTTAATAGTCTATAATAATCCTTTTCAATCCACCTGTGGTGAGAACTAAAAGGTGACCTAATTTAATTTTTACATTAGGTCACTGGAAAGCATTCAAATATTTGATGTAAAATTAGTTGTATCATAATATATGAACTCATTTAGATTCAAATGAATTGCTTTTTGGTTTTTAAATAAATACTGTTTTGAGAAATAATTCAAATCAGTTTATTAATCATTTAAAAACAAAATCATGAGAACAACAAAC
>JBDSHZ010000131.1:0-3940 GCA_039918235.1 Pelobium sp. | reverse complement strand
ATTCGAACCCAGGACCACTACATTAAAAGTGTAATGCTCTACCAGCTGAGCTAAGGAATCATAGTTTTTAATAAGAGATAAAAAAAGCCTCAATTGCTGAGGCTTTTATATTTTTGGTGATCCCTCTGGGATTCGAACCCAGGACCACTACATTAAAAGTGTAATGCTCTACCAGCTGAGCTAAGGAATCATTACTTTACAATCTCTTATCGGTTTTGTAAAGTTGTGCAAAGATAGCGTTTCTCACTAATCCTGCAAATCATTTATCGCTTTTTTTTTAAGGTTTAAGTTAACCCTCTTAAACTCAATATAAATAAATTATAAATAGCTGATTCCTTTCCTGTTTAAATGATCTTGATAAAAAGGTTCGAAGTTATCATCAACTATATTGCAGGAAACTGCACTGGAAATAAAATTTACCTCTCCAAAAATACTGGCTACCGCAGCATCGGCGGCATCTCTGCCGGTTGCAATTTTTACTAGGCTATTTAATGGGACTAATTTGGTAGCATCAAATAGCAACCATTCCCCATTTATATAAGCTTCAAAGCAGGCATGGAAATCAGGAGGGCTTAATTGATAAGCATAACCTGTGAAGTATCTTGCAGGAATAGTTAATGCCCTGCACAGCGCAATTCCAAGATGGGCAAAGTCTCTGCATACTCCAGCTTGCTCTGTAACGGTATCGTAAGCGGATGTTTGAGCATCCGTAGACCCACTTAAATATTCTACGTTTAAATAGATCCAATACGTGAGATCGGCTACTTTTTGAAAATCATCTTTTTTATACCCGAACATGTTGTTAGCTAACCTGTATAGTTTATCCGACTGGCAATATCTGCTAGGATTTAAATAGGTTAACACATCAGCAGGAAGTTTAGCAATGTTCAGGTCATTTACTTTATTATAATCCTTAATACTATATTTATTATCTACGGTAGCTTGATAGTTGATACTGAAATTTTTATTTGGAGGTACTTCTAAACTCATTAATCTGCTTTCACCAGATGAGAAAGATTTTAGTTCAGTAGATTTTATGTTAGGGTAGGTGATAAATTCTTCTTTTAAGATTTTTTGATGGCCATTTAATGCATGAATATTTAATATTAATGTACTATCGGAAGTAACTTCATATTTTAATTCGGCTTTTACTTCAAATTTCATAGTTCTTTTTTATTGTGTTAGCCGAGATTATCAAAATAAAATCTATCGGCAAAATTAGCAGGAAAATTTAATCTAAGGCATTGTTGATTTTAATTGATCTTGAATAATAGATCATTAAATTATTAAGCGATGATCAATTGTTCTTTTTCAGGGCTTAAATAATTGTTATCAAATAAAGTAATCACCGGCATTCCTGATAGCTTAAACTCTTCAATATTGTGCCATTGTTTTCCGTCATGCTTAAAAAGGATAAATTTATTACAAATGAATTTCTCATAAAAATTTTTATCCTGGTATTCTGCGAAAGCAATTTCAAAATACTTGTCGTCAATATCACGGTAGGCGATGGTATAATGAGGGTTAAAAGGCATTTGGTCTTGCTGTACATAATAAAAACTTGTCCTAAACATTTTCTTTAACGCATTTTTTAATCCAGCTAAAAATTTATGTTTTTCTGCAGCAATAAATATGGTATGCTTTTGAAATCGGCCAAAGCCTTTAAGAATGTGTTCAAATTGTTGACACTGTGTCGCAATAAAACTCAACTTCCGTTTTAAAACAAGTTCTTCTTTGGTATCCATAGTAAAGGGTTCTTTGAGCGTAAGGTGAACCGGAGGCTTTAGTGCTTCCTCACTATGGTATTTCTCTGCAAACTCCATCCTGATCTGATGAATGCGCTCATCTACCGGTTTAGGTGGGACAATGGCAATAAAATATAAACCCTTCATAAACTAATATTTTTAGTAAATATAGATAAAACTAAAATAATTAGTAATTATATTTGAATTTTATTTTGGTAATTATGTTACAAAAACAAATCACTCATATAGATTTAGACTCTTTTTTTGTCTCGGTAGAATGCCGTTCGAATCCTAAACTATTGGGCTTGCCAGTTGCTATAGGTGGTTCTAGTGAGCGTGGTGTGGTAGCATCCTGTAGTTACGAAGCTCGTAAATATGGCATACATTCCGCAATGCCCGGTAAGTTAGCTAAGCAACTTTGTCCGGAATTGCTTTTCTTAAAAGGCGATTACGATAGCTACTCAAAAGCTTCTAATGAAGTGACGCAGATTATAGAGGAAGCTTCTCCTGTTTTTGAGAAAACCTCTATTGATGAGTTTTATATTGATATGACAGGGATGGATCAGTTTTTTGGGACCTTTAAGTATGCTCAAGAACTTAGGGATAAAGTAATTAGAGAAACGGGTTTGCCTATTTCCTTCGGCTTATCCAAAAATAAAACTGTTTCTAAAGTAGCTACAGGATTGGCAAAGCCAAACGGCTATAAATACGTGACTTACGGAGAGGAAAAGCCATTTTTAGCACCCTTATCTGTAAGGAAGATCCCAATGATTGGAGAGAAAACAGCGGAAACCTTACGTAAAATGGGCGTTCAGAGAATTCATACCCTACAGGAAATGCCTATGCAATTAATGGAATCGGCGTTTGGCAAGCATGGAATCATGATGTGGGAAAAAGCAAACGGCATTGATAACGCTTCTATCACGCCTTATGTTGACCGTAAATCCCTATCGAGTGAGGAGACTTTTGAAAAGGACACCATGGATATAGTGATGTTAGAATCCTTATTAGTTGGGATGACGGAGGACTTGTGTTTTAAAATGCGAAAGGAGAATTTTTTGGCAGGCTGTATCAGCATAAAAATTCGATACTCAGATTTCAATACCCATACTCAACAGCTAAAAATACCTTATACCGCTGCGGATCATCTGCTGATCCCGCAGGTTAAAGCATTGTTTAAGAAGTTGTACAGTCGCCGGATGCTCATCAGACTAATAGGAGTAAAACTAAGCCAGTTGGTGCGTGGCCATCATCAAATTCATCTTTTCAATGACAGTGAAAACCAGATCCATTTATATCAGGCGATGGATTATATCAATAAAAGATTTGGCAACAAAGCTGTTCATAGGGCAGTTACCACTGGTTTTAATACCCGTACTTTCAATCCTTTTAACGGAATAAAATCGTGAAATTATGTTTCTCAACTGCCATAGTAATTTTAGTTTTTTATATGGAACCTTGCCGCCGTTAAAGCTTTTGGAACAGGCAAGAAAACATGGGGTAGAGCGTTTTGTTTTAGCGGATATTAATAACACTTCCTGTTGTTTAGAAATTACCAGGCTTTGTAAAAAAAGTTCTTTTTTACCTGTTTTAGGCATTGATTTCAGAAATGATTTAGCTCAAAAATTTATAGGGATTGCCAGAAACCAAAACGGGTTTGAGAAATTGAACAGGTTATTGTCCAAACATCTAAAAGATGAAATTCCTTTTAAAGATAAATGCGAAATCAGAAATGATGTTTTTGTGATCTATCCATTTAATAATGATGTTGCGTATGATCTAGAGGAAAATGAATTTATTGGAGTCAATTATAAGGACTTACATTATCTCAGGTTGCTAGAATGGGAAACTTTGCAACATAAAATGGTGGTTTTGCATCCGGTGAGTTTTTCTGCTCAAGATGATTTTCATCTACATAAATTATTAAGGACCATTTCTAAGAATACCATACTTTCTAAAATTAGAGCAGAGGATTTGGGTTTAGCAGACGAATATTTTTTGGATGAGAATGATTTTATGGCTCATTATGGTGCTTATCCAAAAATTATTCAGAATACTTTTGAATTGCTAGAAAACTGTGAAACGATTGATTTTGAGTTGGGGAAAAACAAGAATAAATCAGTTTTTAACAAATATTCAAATAAGTTAACAGGCAGAGAAGTAGATTACAACCAGCTAGTTGCTTTGGTAGAAGA
>JBDSHZ010000130.1:0-26242 GCA_039918235.1 Pelobium sp. | reverse complement strand
CCAAGCCTAGTTACTTTTTGCTTAATCAAAAAGTAACAAAAATCCCTGCCTGCCGGCAGGCAGGAAGGCTTTGCACCTGTTGTCGCATAAAGCTATTATAAACCTTAGGGCGTTAAAGTTGAGGCCGCGTTTCCGCTCTCGCCCCCGCATGGCTTTAACTTTTTCATAGTTATTTATTTTTTTCAGGTATTCAAGCATGCTCCGCTTGTTACCTTGTTCCATTGTAGTATGAATGTTTGTACAGGGCATATAATACTTTTTTCGTGATTATATTTTATGTTATTGATCTCAAGTTCACTTCGTGAGTCTGCTTCCAACAGCTACAAGGCCGTCTTTATATTGAGGCTCTGCTCTGCGGATGATGCAATGTTGCCACGCGATAGGGAGTGCCGGGAGCATCAGAAAAGCGGGTACACTGGCTTGGTTTTAGCAGTGTCGAGCCTATAGCGATTTTACGCTCTTCTGGCAGTAGCTTTTTTGTAGCACTTCCGAGTAAAAATCAGCGATGTAGCTTTTATGATGGTAGTGGGATAGTGAAAAAGGCACCTGAGGGACAAAAGAATGGTTTGGTTCTTTTTTCATTCTCTCTTATTTTATTAAAAAGGCATTCAAGAGTGCTTCGCAATTGCCTTAACAAAGAACAGAAAATAAAGTTGCCCTAACGTAAATTGCTTGCCTTGCAGGGCCGGAGAGCCAAGAGGGGAGGGAAAAATACTACTTAAGAAACAAAATCTATTCAGTAAAATTTAATCCGCTTTTAGCGCAAAAAACAATAAAATTTTAAAACGATTATTAACCTTCAAACAACCTCAATTGCAAATCAACCACCCCATCATCTAATTGAAAATTAGAAAGCGTAATCCCCAATAACCTTATTTTTTTGCCTTTTAAATCAATCTTCTCCAAAAGCATCACCGCAGTTTGATAAATGACCTCCTGATCAGCTTCATAGCTGTTAAAAGAATGATTCCGCGTGATTTGCACAAAATCGCTGAATTTTAATTTGAGGGTGAGCGTCCTGCCCTGCCTATTTTTAGCCTTTAAACGTTGCGCTACTTTTTGGGCCAGCTTTTCCAATTCCAACTTTAATGCTTCCGGATCATCGAGGTCGTTTTCAAAGGTGTCTTCTACACCAATTGATTTAATCAGCCTGCCTGCTTGCACAGGCCGATCATCCAGTCCACGTACCATTCGGTAAAAGAAAAGCCCACTTTTCCCGAAAAGTTGCTTCAGTTCCTTTTCGCTCCTTTGCTTTAAATCCAGACCGGTAAAAATCCCCAGGTTCTTCATCTTGGTGGCCGTCACTTTTCCTACGCCGAAAAACTTTTCTACAGCTAGGCTTTCTATAAAAGAAATCACTTTAGACGGACCGATAAAAGTCAGTCCGTCTGGTTTATGGATGTCAGACGCTATTTTAGCCACAAATTTATTCACCGACACGCCTGCGGAAGCCGTGAGGTTTAACTCAGTCTGTATGGCTTCCTTAATTCTTTTGGCAATTTCTAGTGCCGAACCGATGCCCTGTTTATCTGCTGTGACATCCAAATAGGCTTCATCTAGTGATAAAGGTTCGATGAGATCAGTATACCTGCTGAAAATCTCCCTTAGTTTTTGCGACACTTCTTTGTACACTTCAAATCTTGGGAAAGTAAAAAGCAATTCGGGGCAAAGTTCTAATGCTTTGCGGGATGACATGGCAGAACGGACGCCAAACTTCCGGGCCTCATAACTGGCAGTGGCTACCACGCCTCTGCCATCCGGCGAACCGCCCACCGCCAAAGGCTTTCCACGCAGTTCTGGAAAATCACGCTGCTCTACAGAAGCATAGAAGGCATCCATATCTAGGTGGATGATTTTTCTTTGTTGCTCTTTTGGGCTTTCAGGCATAGCATAAAGGTAGGGATGATTTGGAGGAATGTATTATTTTTGGAAGGGTTAATTGGAGGATAAAAAAGAGCCATTTTTTGCCAATGCACCAAAAAACTTTTGTGAATTTTCATATCCGTTCCCGATATTCTTTCGGGGTAAGACCTAATAGTTTTTTTACGTAGCGGGTAAAGAACGAACGGCTTGAAAAGCCCATTTCATCGGCAATTTCAGAAATGTTCAGGTTCTTGTTTTGCAACAGCATAAGAATCCGTTCTTTTGCATATCGCTGTATCCATTCTGAAGCGGTAATTCTCGTATTGGCTTTGCAAATATAATTGAGGTATTTGGGCGTGATGTTCAGTTTGTCGCTGTAAAACCGTACTTCACGCTCTTTCATACAATGTTCCTGTACCAATAGCATAAACCGTTCGTACAATGTACCGCTTTGCATACTACGTTTTCGTCTATCAAGCTCATCTTCAAAAATGTGCCACATTTCTAAAAGAAATAGTTGCATTTGGAGTTTCAACCCTTCCTCAAAAAAGCGGTGGTTTGTTTCTTGCGATTTATCGTACAGTAGCTGAAAATTTTTCAGAATTTTCTCTTTATCATTTTTATTGGGATGCAAAATCGGGTTTTCTCTGGAGTGGATGTAGCTGTCTATACTCACATTTGCACTCGGTAAATTGGAGGTCAGTAAATCGCTGTCAACAAATAACAGTGTTGCTTTAAAATTTGCAGAAAAAGACAATTCCGAAACAGTAAGGCCTGCAAGCCAAAAGATAAGCTCTCCTTTTTTACAATGATATTTTTGACCATTAAATACAAATTTAAGCCACCCGCTTTGGCAATAAATGTGTGAGTGAAACCGAGTTTGAAAATCTTCTGGCAATTGAGCCATTGATGCTGTTTTGTACAGGATCACTTTATGATTTGCTGACATCTTACTTCAAATATGAACCAGCCGTAAAAATAAGTAATATTTGACATTAGTTGCGCCATAAATGTAACATAATACCTTTTGCTTTCCAGTAACTTTGTCTTCTAAAGATTTAACAATGCCAAGCATGGATATTTTTGAACGATTGAAAAAGGGCGAAACCATTTTGCCAAGCGACCCAGAAGCGTACAAAATGCGTGAAGCATCTTACCATACAAAAAAGTTACTGGTGCAAATGAACAACGCTACCGAGCCGAGTGAAATCAGGGATTTGCTCGGCCAAATAACAAGCTCAGAAATTGACGAAAGTGTAACCGTATTTACGCCATTGTATATCAATTATGGGAAGCACACCAAGATTGGTAAAAATGTATTCATCAACTTTGACTGTGTATTTCTCGATTTAGGCGGAATAACCATTGAGAATAACGTACAAATTGCACCGAAAGTGAGTTTGTTATCCGAAGGGCATCCCACCTCAATTGCCGACCGACATGCTTTAATTCCAAAACCTATTCACATCAAAAAAAAATGCTTGGATTGGTGCCAATTCGACTATTTTGCAAGGGGTAACCATTGGGGAAAATTCGGTTGTAGCAGCAGGTTCAGTTGTTTCAAAAGATGTACCTGACAATACTATTGTTGGTGGAGTTCCTGCAAAATTCATTAAAAATATTAATTCATAATCAGTATAGCATGGCATCCGAAAATTATAATTCCAGAAGAAAATTTATTCAACAAGCAGGAATAGCAGGTGCTGGTTTAATACTTGCCAAACCGTTGGAAATTTTTGCACAAACAGAAAATATAACAATGATGAGTGATCATATAAAAACAAGAGGCTATGCAGGTAAAGATGTAGCAGGAAAAATGGTTCCATGGAACTTTGAAAGAAGACCGGTAGGTGATAACGATATTTTAATTGATATAAAATATTCGGGCGTTTGCCATTCTGATATTCATACGATAAAGGGACATTGGGGCGAGCAAAAATATCCTCAAGTGCCAGGACATGAGATTGCAGGTATTGTAACCGCAGTAGGTAAAAACGTGACCAAATTTAAAGTGGGCGACCAGGCTGGTGTGGGTTGCATGGTAAATAGTTGTATGCAATGCGACAGTTGTAAAAGCGGCGAAGAACACCACTGCGAGACTGGTGGAATGGTGGGTACTTACGGCACACCAGAAAAATCATCACCAAGCGGGATCACACAAGGGGGTTATGCTAATAATATGGTGATCACCGAACATTTCGCCATAAAAATTCCTGCAACTATTGAGTTAAAATATGCAGCCCCATTGCTTTGTGCTGGAATTACCACTTATTCGCCAATGATGAAAGTGAAATTTAAAAAAGGCGATAAGATTGGCGTAGTTGGAATTGGTGGTTTAGGGCACATGGCCGTAAAACTAGCCGTATCAAAAGGAGCAGAAGTGTATGCATTTACTACTTCGCCTTCAAAAGTAGCAGATATTAAAAGCTTTGGTTCAAAGGAAGTCATTGTGGTAAAATCGGCTGATGATTTAAAACCTTACAAAGGCAAACTCGATTTTATGATTTCTACAGTTCCCTATGCTTATGAAATGTCTCCATATATTGATTGTGTTAAAAAATATGGCTTCTTTACTCAAGTTGGGCAGCCCATCAATGGCGAACTCACCATTAATAATTTTAATATGATTTTTAATCGGGTGAATTTTAATGGTTCGCTGATTGGCGGAATTCCAGAAACTCAAGAAGTGATGGACTATTGCGCCGAGAACAAAATCTATCCGCAAATAGAAATCATTAAAGCTTCGGAAATAAATGAGGCTTGGGACAAAGTAGTTAACAAAGAAGCGAGATACCGGTATGTAATTGATGCATCCACATTTTAATTTTAAAATTAGATGTTATGAAATCTTTAGTAGCAATAATCGCTGTTCTTTTTACTTTTTTGTGTTGCAGTGCATGTAGTACTAAAGATAAAGAACCAGCACCAGCCCAAAATAATGGTCTTGGAAATACTAAGCCCTCATCAACTAAAATGAAAATCACCATCGGTACATCCGTTTTTACAGCAACATTATACGACAATCCAAGTGCGAATGCGTTCAAAGAAATGCTACCGCTCAGCATTGATATGACCGAGCTAAACAACAACGAAAAATATCATGACTTACCAAGCATTTTGCCTACCAATGTAGCTGTGGATGGCGATATGAAAATGGGTGATTTAACACTTTACGGAAGCAAAACGTTGGTGCTTTTTTATAAAAACTTCAATACCTCTTACAGCTACACAAAATTGGGGTCTTTTGATAATCCTACCGGACTGGTTACTGCATTAGGCGCCGGAAATGTAGTGGTGAAATTTGAAAAAAATTAATCAAATCATGAGGAAAAATAATTTAAAAATAGCGTTATCTGTTATGCTTTGCGTATTTGTAACGGCTTGTAACAATCCTAAAAATCAGGAAAAAATGAAAACTGACAAAAGCGAACTGAGCGAAATTTTCCCAAAAGGAGAAAAAGGACCTAGCGAAACATTTACTGGAAATGCTTACCACACCGGTTTGGTTGATGCCGACAGCACTTTAACAACAGGAGTTGGAAATGTATATTTCGAACCCGGTGCAAGAAGCAATTGGCACAGTCATCCTGCAGGTCAAATCTTAATCATTACCGATGGCGTTGGTTTTCATCAAATTGAAGGGCAGCCTGTAGAAATCATCAAAAAAGGTAGTGTTGTAAAATGTCCGCCAAATGTGCGTCATTGGCATGGAGCAAGTGCTGATGTAGGTTTGATGCAATTATACATCGTTCCTAATACTGAAAAAGGTATTGTAAACTGGAACGAAGCGGTAACAGATGAGGTTTATAACAGTGCGAAATAGTTTTAAAAACGAAATAAAATTTAGAAATGGAAAATAATATCAAAGATAAAGTAGTCATCATCACAGGTGCAAGCAGTGGTATGGGCGAAGCAGCAGCAAAACATTTAGCAACAATGGGTGCAACTGTGGTACTTGGCGCAAGAAGAGGAGATAAAATTGAAAAACTGGCAAAGGATATCCAAGAAACTGGAGGGAAAGCCCTTGCGGTAACGGCTGACGTCACAAAACTGGAACAGGTAAAAAGATTGGTGGATACCGCTGTTCAAAAATTTGGACGTATAGATGTGATCCTTAATAATGCAGGTATAATGCCTTTATCCCCCATGGACCGTTTGAATGTGGAGGAATGGAATACCATGATTGACGTGAACATTAAAGGAGTACTGAACGGCATTGCCGCTGTGCTGCCTTATATGAAAGCGCAAAAATTTGGTCAAATTATCAATACCTCTTCTGTGGCTGGTCATAAAGTATTTAATGGTTCTGCAGTTTATTCTGCTACAAAATATGCGGTTAGGGCATTAACAGAAGGTTTAAGAATGGATGTGAAGCCATATAACATACGTACCACAATTGTTTGTCCGGGTGCTGTTAAGACAGAATTATTAGAACATATTTCCGAGGCTGATATTCAGCAGGCTAACAAAGATTATGTGGGAGAAGTTGGCATAAGTCCTGACAGTTTCGCCCGTGTGGTTGCTTTCGCAATTGGCCAGCCAGCGGATGTGGATATCAATGAAGTGATCTTCCGCCCAACTGCACAAGAACTTTAAATTAATTTCAGTTTCATTACGGGTAAGCGTAATAACTGATGAATAGGCAAGCGCATTACACATTTGGCAAACACATGAAGCCGGCAAAAAATGTGTAAAGAGTTTGCCCCAGTTTGGCGCAAGTATGTAGCCAGAGCCTGTGTGATGAATACTTGTGCCTTTTTGGATTTTAAATAAATAGCACAAGAAGCCTTTGCCCTCTTTTCTCATCCTTCATTCTTGCGCTAAACGCTGTTAGCTTTTAGCGCATCCTTAATTGATAAACATAGCAGATTTGTCATTTGCGTTCCTTAAAACTTTAACACCTAACCCAAGTTTTCTGTGCATCAACAAGCAATAATATAAAGCTTGTGATTTCAATTAAAAAAAATGTAACTTTAATTAGGAAAAGGCGGTACAAGTCTCAAGCTAAAATAATTTATTCTAAGGATCAGGTTATTTAAAGCTATAACATTTGTTCCCAAGCAAATGAAAATTGTTCCCAAGCAAATGGAAAATGTTCCCAAGCAAATGGAAATTGTAGATCAACAAATAAGTCTATATGCCATGTTATGGCCATTTACTATTCATAAGAGCAATTAAATAGGCAAGCCAAAAAGCATGAAAGGTTTATGATGCGGTATGGAATGCCTGTTTAGGGTGTTTGCCTTTGGGCTTTGTTACTTGCGCTCGTTTGTAACGAGCGCTTAACTTGGTCTAGCGATTCTATCGCTACTTCAAAAAACTAGATATAATCAATATTCAATAATCCCTTTTCCTTCCCATGATAATCCATAGCAGAACTATATAAATATTCTTCTGGCAATCGGGTAATTTCTGCCCTTACCGGATTATTATGAATATAATCTAGCTTCTGATAAAAGATTTCATCATTAAAGCATTCAATAGCGTGATAACCGTCCTGCCAAACTTTATAATCTTGAATTCTTGGGTTGTATTTAGCGTGGTAAATAAAGCGATATATCATCCAATCCTTACGACTTTCCTGCTCTTCAGACATAGCTTCAATAATTCTTTTATTGGTGAATTTTTTAAAGTCTCTTACAAAATCTGAAAGGAGAAAGTTTTCTTTACAAGATACTAGAAGATGAAGATGATTGGTCATTAAACACCACGCATGGATGCTTAACCCCTTATGATCTTGTGCATATTGTAAAGATGATACAATGATTTTCTTATAACAAGGTCTGGTAAAAACATCTACCCAATCTACAATTGTAAATGTGATAAAGTGAATAAGATGATGGTTTCTGACCCGGTATTGATCTGACATGTTGGTAGGATTAAATCTAACTAAATATAAAAAGGAAGTTTTTATAAACAAAAAGTATTTTAGTTGATGTTCGATGAAATCGAAAAGCCATTTTAAGCACTCGTTACAAACGAGCGCAATGAGTAAAATGTAGATTAACAAATAAGCCTATATGCCATGTTATGGCCATTTACTATTCATAAAAGTAATTAAATAGGCAAGCCAAAAAGCATGAAAGGTTTATGAAGCGGTATGGAATACCAGTTTAGCGTGTGAAATGGATCCTTGTGCTTTTTATATAAATATCACAAGAAGCCTTTGCCCTCTTTCCTAAACCCTCATTCTTGCGCTAAACAGGCTAAACCCTGTTAGCTTTTAGCGCATCCTGAATTGATAATCATTGCGGATTTGTAATCTGCTTTCCTTAAAATTTTAACACCTCACCCAAGTTTTCTGTGCATCAACAAGCAACAATAGAAAGCTTGTCATTTCAATTAAAAAAATAGTAACTTTAATTAGGAAAAGGCGGTACAGGTTTCATGCCTATGGCTATAGGTTTGAATTGATTTAGTAAACAAGATTTGTTAAAATAACGGTTTATATATTCATTTAGCAACCCTATAAATTAAAGCTATGGACAAATTTTCTAATGATTGGTTTGAAATAGTGGAAGAACAGAGCGACGGAAGTGTTGCTATGCTTGCACTCAATGATTTATCGTATTATATAACGGTAACAGATCCTAACGGGTTTATGGTGGTGAATATGAATAAGCTTCCAGCGGAGCTTAAACCTTTTCTGGACGATGATACCGTAGCGCCTATCATTCCGTTTAGTCATCCTAATAAAGTTTTGTTACAAAACGATAAATTGAGCAAGTATTTGGAATTGGCAAAAGCTTTTAAAGTGTATACACAAGATTCTGATTATGTGGAAGTACTTTTTGATAGAAGAGGAAAGAATAAATCTTTTTTAACACACCAACCTTTAGACCTTGATAATTTAGATAAAATATTAGAAAATGCGCCATTTTATAGCATCTGGGAGATGCTGATTGTCAAAGAAGATCATGAAATTGTAGCGCAGTTGCTTTTAGAGGCAGAAAGAAAAATGACACGGCCGTTTGAGGATACGTCTGGGGAAAGTTTAGACGGGAATATTCCTGTAACATTAATGATGACAGGTGGTCTTTTAGCATCATTTGAAAGGAGTGCTTTTTTAGCAGTGGCTAATGCTTGGCTTCAGAAATTTCAAAAAGCCAGAGATCATATCGCTTGTACCGGCATTGCAGCCATGCGTTATACCGGAATGGCACCTATTGTGAGGTATTATCTTGAAATACTGATGATTTATGAGCAAGAGGGTTTTTTGGCTGAGTTTTTTTCAAATGAAATGCTGCTGAAGGCTTACCTTACGCATTACGAAATTTATATGCAAAAGTTTGTAGATCCTGGTTTTGTTTGCACCCGTGTACAGCAAGGTAGCGTGGTGCGTAGGCGGATGGAGGATTTTAGGGAAATGTATTACCGAGATGGGCTGGGGCTGTGATTTAAGGATAACGTTTGCGCCAGAGTAATCACAATTTTCTTAAATTATTTAAATGGATGATGGAGTGGTGTTGAATTCATAAAAAAGCCTGCTCCCAATAGGAACAGGCTCAACCAAAAATTTAAAATTATAATTCTTATTGCCAGCCGCCACCGAGGGCTCTGTACAAATTCACTACTGCTTGTAATTTTTGTAACCTATCGTTCACGCCGTTCAGTTGTGCCGTTAATAAGGCCTGTTCAGAAGTCAGCACATCCGTATAGTTGGTGGCCGAGCTGTACCTTAACAGTTCGTTGGTATAATCCACTGATTTAATTAAGGCGTCAATCTGCTTTGTCCTTAAGGTTTCTTTTTCTGCTGCAGTTTGGTAAGCATACAGGAAATTGGATACCTCCGTTCCTGCGGTGAGCAACGTTTTTTCTAAACCATAATAAGCTTCCTGTTGTGCGGCCTTTGCGGTTGCTAAGCGGTATTTATTTAATCCTTTGTTAAAGATAGGTTGTGTTAAACCGCCCACCACACTGTAGAAAATGGAATTGTCGAAAAAGTTTTTTAGCGTAAGCGAAGATAATCCGCCATTTGCCGTAAGCGTTAGCGAAGGATAAAAGTAAGTTTTAGCCAAATTGGTGTTTTCGAAAGCTACTTTAAAAGCATACTCCGAAGCTTGTACATCGGGTCTGTTTTTTAGCAGTTGAGAGGGGATACCCGTGTGCAAATCGCTATAAACGGTTTGTTGGTCTAATGCCCCACGCAAAATTACCCCACCGGGTTTGGCAACTAAAATATTTAGGGCATTCTCCGTCTCGCGGATGCTTCTTTTCAGATCGGGAATGGTCACCTCCGCTGCATAACGGTTGGCTTCACTTTGTACCACTGCAGCGCCAGTTAAAATTGCTGCTTCTTTTAAAGCCTTTACAGTTTCTACCGCTTTAATCCTATTCTGCAAAGTCTGTTCGGTAATGTTCAATTGCTTGTCCAGTGCCAATAACAGGTAATAGTTAGTGGCAATGGTACTGATCAGTTGCGTTTGAACGGCTCTCTTGGCTGCATCAGTTTGCAGGTAAGTGGCTAAAGCTGCTCTTTTGGCACTGCCTAATTTCCCCCATACGTCTATTTCCCAAGCACTGCTCAGCTGCGCTTTATACAATTGCGTTTGGGTATTGATGTTTACTCCGGGAGGGAAGTTTAAAGCCGCCTGCGACTGCTTATTGTCGGCAACGGATAAGTCGAGGTTTAAGCTGGGTAAATAAGCTACTTTGCTCAACCGCAATTGTGCTTCTGCACTGCTCATTCTTTCCAAAGCAATTTTAAGATCCAAGTTCTGGCTTATTCCCTCATTGATGAGGTTTTGCAAAATTGGATCAGCAAAAATAGCTTGGTAGGGTAGGGCGGCGATGTTTGTGGTGTCTGTATCCCCAATTCCGTCTCTAAATAAGCTATCTGTACCGGCAAATTGTGGGGTCTGATAGGTTTTGGTCACCTTGCAGGCGCTCAAGCCCAGCATAAAAATGCTAAATGCTAAGCTGTATGTGATATATCTTTTAATCATTAGTTCAGTCCTAAATTTTGATCTTCATTTTCTTCTTTGCTGAATTTGAGGGCCGTTTGGTGGCTATCCATCACGCTGTCATCATAAGGAGATTTATTGCTTACTTTTTCCTGTAAAGTTTGGAATACAATAAAGAGTACCGGGATAACAAACACCCCGAAAATGGTACCGAAAAGCATCCCGCCCACGGCACCTGTACCAATGGAAGTATTCCCTGCTGCACCTACTCCTGAGGAAAGCATTAATGGCAATAAACCGAATATAAAGGCTAAGGAAGTCATTAAAATTGGACGGAGACGGGCTGTTGCCCCATCTAATGCCGCTCTTAAAATGGTTAATCCTTTTCTCCTTCGCCCTACTGCATACTCTACAATCAGGATGGCGTTTTTGGCCAACAGTCCTACCAGCATGATCAGGGTAATTTGAGTGTAAATGTTATTGTCGACCCCAAAGATTTTATCAAAGATAAATACGCCAGCTAAACCCACCGGTAAAGAACAGATGACAGCCAGTGGCAATAAATAGCTTTCGTATTGTGCGGCCAATAGGAAATAAACAAAGATGAGACAGAGCGCAAAAATAATAATGGTCTGGCTTCCTGCGGCTTGTTCTTCTCTTGATAAACCGGAAAATTCGTACCCGTATCCTGTTGGAAGTGATTTTGCCGCTTCTTCTTTTACAGCGTCTAATGCATCACCGGTACTAAAGCCCTCATTTGGACTGCCTGTAATGGCAATGGAAGTATACAGGTTAAACCTGGATATGGATTGCGGTCCGTAAACTTTCTTTAAGGTCACAAACTCGGTAATGGGCGCCATGGCACCACTTCCGGTACGCACATAAACTTTGTTCAGGCTTTCCAAGTTGTCTCTGTATTGAGGATCTGCCTGATAAACCACCCGGTATTGCTTCCCAAATTTGTTAAAGTTAGAAGCATAAACACCACCGTAATAACCCTGCATCACACCCATCACTTGATTTACAGATAGGCCGGCTTGCATAATCTTGGCTACGTTGGTAGAAATCTCATATTGAGGAAAGTTCGGGTTAAAGGAAGTAGAGGCATACTGAATTTCTGGCCGTTGATTTAACGCCGCCAAAAATTGATTGGACACCTGCGTAAATTTCTCAATGGTGCCACCTGTTTTATCCTGTAGCTGAAACTCAAAACCGCCACTGGTACCAAAACCTTGTATGGTTGGAGGCGCAAAGAAAATGATTTTAGCTTCTTTCATTCCTGCTGTTTTGGCAAACAGTTCCCCAATAATGGTTTTTACATCACGGTCTCTTTCGTCCCAAGGTTTTAACCTTGAAATTACCATCCCGTAAGAGCTGCCCACGCCACTGATCATCCCTCTACCAGAAATCTTCAAAGTGGTTTTAACCTCTGGAATTTCCCTAACGATGTCGTCAATTTTATTCAATATTTCTTCTGTACGCTCTTTTGAGGTACCAGCAGGTAAGGATATATCCGACATAATGGTACCCAAATCCTCATTAGGTACAAAACCTTTTGGCGTGGTTTGCATGGTCCAAACTAAAGCGCCAACAAATACCAATAATCCGGCAAAAGCAATCCATTTTTTTCTGGACAAATAGTACACATAACTTTTATAGGTATGCGTCATTTTATCAAACGAAGTGTTGAACGCGATAAAGAACCGGTCTTTAAAACTTTTCTGCTCATCAGGATGACCTTTATCATGAGGTTTCAACAAAATCGCACAAAGTGCCGGACTCAATGTTAACGCGTTAACAGCAGATATAATGATGGCAATGGCCAAGGTGAGCCCAAACTGACGGAAGAATACCCCCGAGGAACCGCCAATAAAACTTACCGGAATAAACACCGCTGCCATTACCAAAGTGATGGAAATAATGGCTCCTGTGATTTCGCCCATGGCGTCAACGGTTGCTTTTTTCGCAGAGCGATAACCACTATCTAACTTGGCATGAACTGCCTCCACTACCACAATGGCATCATCCACGACAATACCAATGGCCAAGACGAGTGCAAATAGGGTCAATAAATTTATAGTAAATCCAAATAAACTCAGGAAGAAAAACGTCCCGATAATCGCTACTGGAACAGAGATGGCCGGAATCAATGTAGATTTAAAATCCTGAAGGAAAATAAATACCACAATGAAAACCAAAATAAATGCTTCCAATAAAGTGTGTAAAACCTTCTCGATAGAGGCATCTAAAAAGTCGTTCACATTAATTAAAGTAGTATAATGTATGCCTTTAGGGAAATTTACAGCGGCATCATCCAATACTTTTATAGAACCTTCAATTACATCTTTTGCATTGGAGCCAGCAGTTTGGTTGATGGCAAAACCTAAAGCTTCTTTTCCATCCAACTTCACGGTACTGGTATAACCTTGTGCGCCTAATTCAATACGGGCAATGTCTTTTAATTTTAGAACCTGTCCGTTTTGGTCTGCCTTAATAATGATATCCCCAAATTGGGTTTCATCTTTTAAACGCCCGGTATATTTTAAAGTGTATTGGAAAGATTGGTTGCCGCTTTCGCCGAGTTGCCCTGGTGCAGCTTCAATATTCTGATCGGCCAAAGCCGCACTGATGTCTGCAGGCACTAAACTGTAAGCAGCCATTACATCTGGTTTCAACCATAAACGCATGGTGTAAGTAGATTGCCCAAACGCACTTGCATCACCCACACCGTTTACCCTTTTAATCTGAGGGATGATGTTGATTTCTGCATAGTTTTGGATAAACTTACTATCGTACTTAGGATCGTCGCTGTATAAACCAAAAATCAAAACGTTACTCGCTTGTCTTTTAGCGGTAATTACACCCGATTTGGTGACCTCTGCAGGCAATAATGGGGTTGCCCTGGCTACCCTGTTCTGTACATTTACTGCGGCTAAATCTGGGTTGGTCCCTAATTTAAAGTAAATGGTAATGTTGGCACTACCATCGTTTCCGGCAGAAGAAGTCATGTACAACATGTCTTCCACACCATTGATCTGTTCTTCCAGCGGAACCACCACGCTGCTCATCACCACATCGGCATTGGCACCTTGGTAAGATGCGGACACTTGAACGGTTGGAGGCGCAATTTCTGGGTATTGCGATATCGGCAAAGTAAAAATCCCCAATAATCCCAAAATCACGATGATGATGGAGATAACAGTGGATAGGACTGGCCTTTCTATAAATTTCTTTAACATAAAACTAATTTCTGTTGTTGAATATTTGACCTAGGTCTTATTTTTTTAAGGATACAAATACCGAATCTGCCGATTGAACATTTGGCTTGATTTTGAGGCCATCTTTTAAGGATGCAAAACCTTCTACTACAATTTTATCTCCTGCTTTTAGTCCGCCGGTCACCACATAAAAATTGCCTTTGGTAATTTCCATCACCTCTACATTGGTATTGGTTACGGTATTGCTATCAGATAAAAGATAAACAAACTTTTTTCCTTGGATATCTGAAGTAGATTTTTGAGGAATCAATAAGGCATTTTCCAAATGTTGCGGAATTACAATGGTAGCACTTGCGCCAGATCTTAATAAACCTTGGGCATTGCTAAACGTTGCTCTTAAACTTGAAGAACCGGTTTGCGAATCAATTTGTCCGCTAACGGTTTCAATTTTTCCTTTTACAGGATAAACACTTCCATCAGCCAATACCAAAGAAACTTCTGGAATCTGCTTGATTTTAGCTTCTAAGGATGCTCCTTTATAATCTCTGGCAATGGTTAATAATTGTTTCTCATTTAAAGAGAAGTAAGCATAAACTTTGTCAATGTTTGAAACGGTAGTCAATGGCATTGGGCTGCTGCTACTCACCAAAGCACCTACTTTATAAGGAATGCTTCCAATTACGCCACTCACCGGACTGGTTACGGTAGTGTAGCTCAAGTTTGTTCTGGCATTTGCCAAGGCTGCTCTTGCTTGTGCTAAATTGCCTTTTTTGGCAGTCAGCATTAAGTTGGCATTTTCTAAATCAAATTTGCTGATGATGTCTTTTTCCACCAAAGGTTTTGTTTTGTCATACTGTAACTGCGCAGCGCTAACTTCTGCCTCTGCACTTTTTATTGCAGCAGTTGCCGTACGTACTTCTTGTGCATATTGAGGCGCATTGATTGAAAACAAAATTTGTCCTTTTTTAACAGTGGCACCTTCATCCACATAAATTCTTTCTATAAAGCCATCTACTTTAGGTCTGATGTCTACATTCTGCTGCCCTTCTAACATGGCAGGATAAGTAGTTTCCAGAGAGGTAGTTTGCGGTTCTATTTGTACTACTGGGTAGGGCTGTGGTTCGGCAGATTGTGCCGCTTTATCTTTACCGCCTGAGCCACAATAACTTAATAGTATACTTAAGCCGGCTAGTAAAATTAGGGATGATTTTGTTTTCATATTATGTTTGCTTATTCTTTGTATTCGTAATAAAATTGTTGTACTCCTTTTGTTTATTCTGTTAATAATTTAAAAATCAGTGTTTTTCTTTCGCTCAGTAAATCCTGATATTTTTCTTTGCTCAAATTAAAAAGCTTGCGATAAAGTGGCGCCATCACAATTGGATATGCCATTAGCGAAAAAAGATTGATTACAAAATGAACAGGATCTGTTTTCTTGATGGTCCCTTTTTCCATTTCCTTTTTTACGTCTTCTACAAAAGCAATCAACGAATGACTTTTCTTTTTTTCCTTTAGCAGGAAGTTTTTACTGCATATTTCTGTGATCAGGAAAGATTCTTTGTAAGGATATTTCAAAATTTCTTGCGTGTACACCTCAATCAATAATTCCAGTTTATCCATAAAAGGCTGTTCAGAATAAATTACATTATCCAACTGACTCACCATGGTTTCCACTGCTTCGTTGTACACAATTTCAAACAAATTATCCCTTGATCTGAAGTAGTAATTGATCAAAGAACGGTTTACTTCCGCCGCGTCAGCAATTTCCTGCGTGGTGGCATGAAGCTCTCCTTTAAAAAAGAAAATCTCCTTTGCCGTTGCTTTTATATGCTCTTCTTTATTCAAACCGAGTATTGACTTTAATGTTTAACAATTTTGTTAACAAAAGTAAGTGATGACGGAATTTTAAAAGTCAGCAAAATCTCATTTAAACTAAGGGCTGATTTAAGAAGGAGTGAAAACAATAATAAATCTTAATTAAGGACATTCTAATGCTGATTTACACTAGATTATGTTTGGTAGCAATTTTTGTAATTATATTGATACAATGTGTAGGTAAGACACTAAGGTGAAACTTTCTTGTTTAAAACTCCGAGTAGTTGAGTTAATTGCCCAACCTATTCTAAATATACAGTGTCATCTCCAATAGTATAGGTCAAGATTTTATGCTTAAAATTATTGACAGTAACCACCGTATCAGTAAACGAAAAGGATTGACAGCCAAAAGCAATGATTTTATTGGTTTTTTGGTCAAAAAATACACGATCAGATTTCAGCTTCAACTTGCTGGTTTCAAATACCACATTTCCATATAAAATCATGGATTTGCTTTTTTTATCGTTCACCACCGAGTCGCTTGCAACAATCTGTTTTATTTTATCGAGAGCCTTCGCATAGCTGGCCTTTGTTTGACTAAAACTTTGAAAAGTTACGCCTATTAGCAGGGTGAGGATTAAGTTTTTCATATTTATTGATGAGATTAGTTTTCCTATTGTATTAATAAAGATAATGATTTAAGACAACTGTTAAAACTACCCATGGCAAGGATTCCGAGTCAAACCAGAGTACGGTTGGGAACTTATGTTATAAAGGACTAAAGATGGCTTATGTAAAATTTAGTTCAACTCCTTTAAAATCAGTTCAGAGATCTCAAACCTAGGGAATTCGCCAGTATTGTTAAGTAGGATAATGGTGATTCCGGCGTCGGGTTGTTTTACAAACATGGAATAGAACCCAAAATCTGTTCCTGGATGGTAATGTATCGAATGTTTTTTAGACGTGGAAAACATATATCGGTCTATCATCCAACCATAGCCATAATAAGCATCCCAATCTGTATAGGCCGCTTGCGGTTGATACAGCTGTTCTATTTTCTCAAGACTCAATAATTGGCCTGTTTCCAATGCCTTACTCCACTTCCATAAATCAATTGTTGTAGAGGTGATCCCCCCTGATCCTCCCGCATTTTGTACAGGATAATGGGGCTCAGGTTTTCCATAATAATAGGCCGTTACCAGATTGCTGCTGTCTTTAGTCTCTCCGAAATAAGTGTCACTCATGCCTAAAGGTCTAAAAATGTATGTACTTAGCAGTTCTTTAAATGCTTTTCCTTTGATCTGCTCAGCAATTAAACTCAATATCACAAAATTAGAGTTGGAATACTGAAATTTACTGCCGGGTTTAAAAGTCAAAGAATCACTACAGAACTGACTCACTAACTCTTCAATGGTATATTCATGAGTCAGTATCTTGCTCACATAGGTTTCATTAGCAAGATAATTTGGAATGCCAGACTGGTGGCTTAAAAGCTGTGCAATGGTCACCTGTCCATTTGGATAGGCGGGTAAGAATTGATGAATTGAGTCATTATAATTCAATTTACCTTCAGCTTCCAGTTGTGCGATGAGCATTGCTGTAAAAGTTTTGCTTAGCGATCCGATTCTGAATTGGGAATATTCTTTATTGTTGGTAAGGCTGCTATTATAGCTTTTCTGAAATATAGGTTCGCCGTTATATGCGATTAAAGCATTGCCATTAAATAAATTCTTTTTGTTGTAAAAAGTTAGGATGCTGTCTATCCTTAGGGATTTTTCTTTCGGGAGCTGATGCAGCTTTGTTTCAAGTTCCAGTTTAAAGTCATTGGCCTTATTATTTGCTTCCAATTTGCTTGCTATCTCCTGATAATCAGCTGTGGGGAGCATAATGTTCTCGCCTTTCCAAAATTTAGGGTCATAGGCTGTATATTGCTCCTCTACCAGTTTTGCCTGACCTAAAGTTTCATCGTTTGCAAATGGAATGATAGCTTCAGTATCAATTTTTGTTACTAAATAATCTACACGGGTGTCAGCCTTGAAATTATAATGATTTCTTTCACTCTTAAAAGTGAGCGTAGCGTTGTTGCCTACATAATTCAAATAATATTTATTACCCAATTTTTTATATTGGATTTGAAATTCATTTTTCTGCATGGTAATGTCAATTCCTATAATCTTCATTAAGGTGCGCTGAGCAACATCTCCGAATTTAAAATTCGATTCACCTTTCGGACTTAACCCAAAGTTGAAATATAAAAAAGCAAAAGTGTTTTGGTCAATCAGTACATAGCCTTTATAGCCAGCTTTGTTATGCCCTATTTGATCAAAGCTGATTTTGAAAGCTTCTTCACCATTCACCAGCTCTGAACCCATCAGCTTAAAATCATGAAGCTTCAATCCCTTCTTGTTTAAAAGGTCAAAACCATCAATATAGTTCACTAAATCAAATTCAAAAATCCCCTTAGGTTTTAAACCCAAATCAATTCCTTCGGATGCTTTTTCATCTTTTGTGGCTCTCATTTTCTCCAGTTTGAACTGTTGGTTAGGTTGGTTAATTTTTGACTGATAAAGATCAAAAACTGCTTCTGATAAATGAATATAGCTATTATCTTTTTGAGAAGTAACTCTGTAAAATCCTTTAGATTTATAGGGTTTTGTGAAGTAGTTATCGGGAATGTTTTTAATTGCTTTTTTAATGATATATCCTGCGGTATAACTTTTTAGAACAACTTCATTTAAAAGGGTGTTATTTTCTTCTAAAGAAACGATAATAGGGCTTTTAATAGTTGAAATGCTAATTTTTTGTGTTTTATAACCTAAGTAGGAAACAGTTATGCTATCTCTTATATGTTGAAGCTGAAATTCCAATCTGAATTTACCGTTTAAATTACTGATTGTTCCTAAGCTACTGTTGCTGAAATAAATACTTGCGTAAGGGATACCTTTTTTACTGTTGATGTCTAAGATCTGTCCTTCAATGATTAATTTTTGTGCTTGTAGATGAACCGTGAAAAAAGTGATCATGAACACAAATAAATACTTCTTCATTTTTCCCTGTTTTTATTGTAAAGCTTTCAAAATAGAAAAAAAGACAGTTAATAATTCGTATTTAACAGAGTTTAACATTGTATACATTACTTTTAAGCGGTTTCTGAAATTTACAAATCTGCTCTAAGAGAAGAAGTTAATCTGAAGTAGATCATTTGAAAAATAGCTTTTAATTTATATTAGGGGGCCTGATTGGGCATCATATTTGTATTTTGGAAAAAAAACTTTTTTATGAACTTGATCATTGAACTTTTGGTAGATGCCGCTATTGTATTTGTACTGGCCTCTTTGTTATCTTCTATCTCGGTTAAAAATTATGGAACCGCATTTTTGGTTGCCGTTGTAGTGGCCTTTTTAAATTTTATTGTTGGGTGGATTTTCCGATTTGCAATCAATCTGGTGACTTTATTTCTTTTGGAGTCTTTGGTAAGTTTAATAGTGACCGCCATTATGATCAAATTTGCGGATAAATTTTTTAAAGGGTTTACTGTTAAAGGCTGGTTGCCAGCTTTTAACATCACCTTCACCATTGCGCTGGTTAATTATCTTATCTAAAAAAAAATCAAATAAAAAAGCCCTTCAGTATTTTACTGAAGGGCTTTATATTTATTAAAGAAAAATTATTTAGACTCTAATTTCTTTTTAGCAGCTTTCTTTGCATCGCCTTCCAATTTATCTTTCAATTGAGACAATACATCAAGATCTCCTAAAGTAGATTTCTCTACAGAATCTTTTACTTTTTTAACTGATGCGTTAGCCGCAACAGTATCTTTCTTTTTAGTAGCTCTTTCTTCAGCAACAGCTTCCGCTTTTACTTCTTCCCATATACGGGCATGAGAAACTACTATTCTCTTAGAATCCTTATTAAATTCAATGATTTTGAATTCAGCAGTATCTTCAGCTTTCAATACTGATCCGTCCTCTTTTACTAAATGCTTAGCTGGTACAAAACCTTCTACTCCGTAAGGAAGCGCAATGATTGCACCTTTGTCTGTTACTTTAGTAACTGTTCCTTCGTGGATAGAATCTAAAGTGAAGATAGTTTCAAAAGTTTCCCAAGGGTTTTCTTCTAATTGTTTGTGACCTAAGCTTAACTTACGGTTTTCAACATCTAGTTCTAACACTACGGTATCTAATTCTTCGCCTACTTTAGTAAATTCATTAGGATGATTCACTTTCTTAGACCAAGAAAGGTCAGAGATGTGAATTAAGCCGTCAATACCTTCTTCAATTTCAACAAACACTCCAAAGTTAGTCATGTTTTTAACTATTGCTTTGTGCTTGCTTCCGATAGGATATCTTTCAGCTGCTTTCTCCCAAGGATCTGGTGTTAATTGCTTAATACCTAAAGACATTTTACGTTCGTCTCTGTCTAAAGTTAAAACAATAGCTTCAACCTCGTCGCCAGTCTTCATAAACTCTTGTGGGTTACGTAAGTTTTGAGACCAAGACATTTCAGAAACGTGGATCAATCCTTCTACTCCAGGAATGATTTCTAAGAAAGCACCGTAATCTGCAACAGTAACAATTTTACCTTTTACAGTAGTTCCAATAGCCAACTCAGTATCTAAAGATTCCCAAGGGTGAGCAGAAAGTTGTTTTAAACCTAAAGCGATACGTTTTTTCTCATCATCAAAGTCAAGAACAACTACGTTCACTTTCTCATCTAATGATAACACCTCTCTTGGGTGCTCAATACGTCCCCAAGAAATATCAGTGATGTGCAATAAACCATCAACGCCACCTAAATCAATGAATACACCGAAATCAGTAATGTTTTTAACAGTTCCTTCCAATACCTGACCTTTTTCTAATTTAGAAACGATCTCTACTTTCTGGCTTTCTAAGTCGTCCTCAATCAATACTTTGTGAGATACCACTACGTTTTTGAATTCATGGTTAATTTTAACCACTTTAAATTCCATTGTTTTGCCTACATAGATGTCATAATCTCTGATCGGCTTGATGTCAATTTGAGAACCTGGTAAAAAGGCCTCAACACCCATAATATCTACAATCAAACCACCTTTAGTTCTGCTTTTCACATAACCATTGATAATTGTATCGTTTTCTAGGGCTTCATTAATCATCTCCCAAGAGCGTTGCGTTTTCGCTCTCTTACGAGATAAAACCAATTGCCCGTTTTCATCTTCTCTTTGTTCTACGAAAACATCCACAGTATCACCTTTCTTTAGGTCAGGCATATCGCGGAATTCATTCACTGCTACTAAACCATCAGATTTGAAACCAATGTTTAATACCACATCTTTGCTGTTGATAGTTACCACCACACCAGAGATGATTTCTCCTTTTGTAACAGAATTGAAAGTACCTGAGTACATCTCTTCCATTTTTTCACGTTCGGCTTTACTATAGTTACCAAACATTTTTTCGTCAGCGTCCCAATCAAAATCGTTAGGGTCTGCTACTTTAGATGACGATTTGATGTCATCAATAGATAATGAATCAGCTTCTGACTCATATACCTCTTTTACTTTTTTTTCAGTGTCTTGAAGTTCATCTTGTTTAGACGCTAACTCCTTCTCTGCTACTTGTTTTTTTGCCATTAATTAATTTATCTCCTTTTTCCCGCTTTTGCGGACTGCAAAGGTAGGAATATATATATTAATACAAAAATGTTTTTAAAAGGATAATAATTGGAAATGAAGAAGATAAGTTTAGAGTTGAGGGTTTAAAGTTTAAAGTTCTGTATGTAGACTTCAAGCTTTTAACATCAAACTTTTAACTATATAAAAAAAGGCACAGTTTCTGTTTAGCTTAATTCAAAAAATAAATCATGAAAAATCAACAGTCAAAGGAAAGAGCAAGAGAAGAAAAAAATCAAGATTCGCTATCTTCAGAAAAAGAGCATAAGCATACTGATCAAAAAAGTAAAGCTGTAATTTCTATAAAAGACGTAATTGATAAACACCCTACATCTAAGAATGTTCATGATATGCCACAGGATGAGCAACAGTATGATGATTCCCCTAAATCTAAAGATGAATAGCTGATAAATATTTACGCGATTATTGCCTCTTCTGTATCTGAAATTTCTGAGTGGTCAAATGTCCAGGCTAAAATCCTACTCACTTTATTTCCCTGTCCCATAGAGATAGTTTGAACATTTACAGCTTTCACTTGGTCTAAATAATGATAAGCACTGTGCAAAGTTTCTTGTTTAGAAACTAAAGTGGAGAACCATTTACAGCTCTTTGAAAATTCTTCGCTTTGAAAAATCATGTCCTTAATAAAACGACCTTCACCACCCTGACACCATAATTCATTATGCTTCCCTCCAAAATTCTGGATAAAGTCGTTTACTTCTTCCTTGTTCAGGTTGTTTAATTTTCGCTGAGTTGCAGCTTTAGCCTCTGTCATGGACGCATGGAAAGGAGGGTTACAAATGCTAAGGTCAAACTTTTCAGTTTTTTCCATTACTCCAGTAAAAATATGCTTAGGATTTGGCTGTAGCCTAAATTTGATTCCTTTTAGGGTTGGGTTGCTATCTACTATTTCCTTCGCCGATTCAATGGCTAAGGGGTCAATATCGGCACCAATAAATGTCCAGCCGTATTCTTTATTGCCAATAATAGGATAAATGCAATTTGCACCCACACCAATATCTAGTACTTTAATGTTTTTTCCAGTTGGAATCACGCCATTGTTTTCTTTTGCCAAAACGTCTGCAATGTGGTGAATGTAATCTGCTCTACCAGGGATAGGAGGGATGAGGTAATGTTCTGGGATATCCCAATTTTGGATATCGTAGAAATGCATGAGTAAAGCTTTATTGAGCATTTTCACCGCATCCGGATTTGCAAAATCAATAGATTCATCTCCATAATCGTTCAGTTTCACAAAAGGACTTAGCTCCGGACAAGTTTGTGCCAACGCAGTTAAATCATACCTGCCGGTATGTTTATTTCTTGGATGTAACTTTCCTTTTTCTTTACTATTTCTTTTCTTTTTCTTCTGAGCCATGAAAATGTTGTTGATTTTTTGAGAGTGCAAAAGTACGAATATAAAAAGTAGTTTAAGTGTGGACCTGAATTATTATAAGTAATGCTTAATAGTGATAATTTGAATTTCAATTCTAAAACAAAAAAAGCTTCCGGATTACCGAAAGCTTTTTTTTATAGTTAAAACAACGCTTATTTTGTTGATTTATCGTCTTTAATTAAATCTACCACAATTGGGGTCGCCACACATATGGAAGAGTAAGTTCCGAAGACTACTCCGATCAATAATGCGAAAGAGAAACCTCTGATGACGTCTCCACCGAAGATGAACAATACTGCCAATACGAAAATTACAGTTAAAGCGGTAATCACAGTACGACTTAAAGTACTGTTGATCGCATCGTTGATGACTATAGACATTTTATCTGTTTTGGCATGATGCTGACCCAAGAATTCCCTGATTCTATCAAATACCACCACGGTATCGTTAATGGAATAACCAATAACTGTTAATATGGCTGCAATAAATGCCTGATCTATATCTAAGGAGAATGGTAAAATTCCATTAAATAATGAGAAGAAAGAGAGTACCAATAAAACATCATGTACCAATGCTACTAATGCACCAGCGCTATAAGACCATTTCCTAAATCGGATGAAGATGTATAAGGAAATAGCAAGAATGGAGAGTAAAACAGAATAGATTGCAGAGATTTTGATATCATTTGCAATGGTTGGACCTACTTTCTGGGAGCTTTCAATGCTTCCTTTGTTTCCATTTATTTTAGCTAAACCTTCATAAAGTTTATTTTCTACTAATTTATCTGCATTGTCTGCCTGGCTGTCGATTAAATAAGGAGTAGTTAACCTAATCTGATTATCGCTACCAAAAGTTTTAACTTCTGTAGCTACACCAAATGTTTCGTTTAATGCTACCCTAACATCTTCCGTATTCACAGATTTTTCAAATCTTACCACATAAGTTCTACCACCTTTAAAATCTACTCCTAAAGAGAAACCTCTAACGAATATGGAAATAATACCAAGCGTGATGAAAATACCAGAAATGGCGTAAAAGATTTTACGGTTCTTAACAAAAGCAAAGTTTGCATTCTTGAAAGTATGATCACTCCAAGGGTTAGAAAACTTGATTGGCATTTCTTTCTTCAACATCCATTCAAAAATTAATCTAGAGATTAAAATTGCAGAGAATAGGGAAGTAACAATACCAATGATTAAGGTAGTTGCAAAACCTTGAATAGGTCCTGAACCGAAAATATAAAGAATGATACCAGTAATTAAAGTAGTCACCTGTGAATCTAAGATAGAAGGCATTGCATGCTTATAACCATCAGAAATGGCTAATCTTAAAGATTTACCCAAATTCAATTCTTCACGGATCCTTTCGTAGATCAATACGTTTGCATCAACCGCCATACCCAATGTCAACACGATACCGGCAATACCAGGCAACGTTAATACTGCACCTAAAGAGGCGAGTACGCCCATTAAGAAAAACACGTTGGTAAATACAGCAATGTTGGCCACTGAACCTGCTCTATTGTAATAGAACATCATAAATATCAATACTACGATCAGTCCTACTACTGCAGACATTAATCCAGAACTGATTGCTTCGGCACCTAAAGATGGTCCTACAATTGCTTCCTGAACAATTTTAGCTGGAGCTGGAAGCTTACCTGCTTTTAATACATTGGCTAAATCTTTAGTTTCGTCAACTGTAAAGTTTCCTGATATAGAAGAAATACCGTTAGGAATTTCTCCTGAAACTCTTGGTGCTGTATAAACAGCATTATCTAAAACAATAGCTACTGATTTATTATCGTCTTCACTTTGTGGAGAACCGGCTGCAGCTGCAGTAATTCTTTTCCACTCTTTAGCACCTTCAGATTTCATCACCATTACCACTTCAGGGTTTCCACGTTGATCAAAATCTTCTCTGGCGTTTGAAATTACATCACCTGCTAATGCTGGCTCGCCATTAATGCCTGTTGGCTTAATCGCATACAATTCAAAAACTTTTGCATCTAAAGACATTTGTTTTACACCCCATAATAATTTAATATTAGAAGGCAATACAGCTTTAATATCATCCTCCGCTAAAAGTGCATTTACCTTTGCAGTATCTACTTGGTTAGCATAACCAACTATTGGGCCCGGACGCAAACTTTGCTGTCCGTTTTCACCTTGGTAGGTGGCTGGCGATAATAAGGCAAACAATGGATTTGATTTCGCCAGAGTAGCATTAGAAGCAGAATCTGTTTTAGTGCTGTCTTTTTTAGCGCTTAATAATGCAGGTTTGTTTTTACTTAATGCGGTAGTATCAGAAGCAACTGCTGTTTTAGTTTGTTCTTTTGGCTGTTTTGCGGCTAAAATATTGTTTACGTTCTGTAATAAAGGAAAGATTTCCTGATTGTCGTAAGTTTCATAAAATTCTAATTTAGCAGAACCTTGTAATAATTTACGAACACGTTCTTTCTCGGTAACACCCGGAAGTTCCACCAAAATTCTGTTGGTTCCATCTTGTAATTGAATATTAGGTTGTGTAACCCCAAACTTATCAATACGTGTTCTTAAAATGTTGAAAGATCTTTCAACAGCTGAATTTGCTTGTTTATCTAAAAATGTTTTAACCTCTTTATTGGTTGCAGTTAATTTAATATCAGCAGCATTCTCTTTTGTAGAGAAAAAGATTGCTAATTTTCCATTAGGGCTTAAAGCCTCGTATTCACTTACAAAAAGAGAGATCAATCCGTCCTGACTTTTAGCTAATTTTCCTTCAGCATTTTTTAATGCCTGATTAAATGTAGCGTCAGTTGGGTTATTGGCTAAACTTCTTAACAAGTCAGATAATTCAATCTCCATTGTTACGTTCATCCCGCCTTTTAAATCCAGTCCTAAAGGAATTTCACGTTGTTTAACATACTGAAAAGTATGGTTAAATAATGGATAAACCGGTTGGTTGGAAATAGAGTCTAAATACCTTTTCTCTTTAATAGAGTCTCCCTGTGCAAATTCCTTTGCATCGTTTTCTACCTTGTTGGTAACGAAAGTGAAAGAGAGCGCATATAAACTTAATAGTGTTAATACAATTGCTGCAAACTTTATTATTCCTTTGTTTTGCATTTTTAGTTTAATTGATTTGTGTAATTCTGCTTCTTTTATTCAAGACGGCAAAGCTAATTAAATTTTTGTTTTATGAAATCCCTAAATATTAATTTATTGGAAGACTATAAATGTTTTTCTAAAACATGGAAAGAGAAGTCGTATTGATGCTTTTCATCTTTTGAATGGTCTTCTTTAAAGATTAATTGCCAATCAATCGCATCAATCTTTGGGAAAAAAGTATCGGTCTCAAAGGTGTGGTGTACTTTTGTGATATAAATTTTATGTACAAAAGGCATTGCCTGACG
>JBDSHZ010000129.1:0-11926 GCA_039918235.1 Pelobium sp. | reverse complement strand
CCTGTTAAGATGACCATTCCTTCGTTCAATAACTTTATGGCTTTTAAAGCAACTAGCTTTTTAGATTCTACTGCATAAACCTCATTCTGATGAAATGGGAAATGAAAAGACTTTGACAATGCCCCTCCGTGTACTTTTAATAGTTTGCCCGTTTCGTCTAGCTCATTCAAGTCTCTTCTGATGGTATCTTCAGATACATTTAGTTGCTGACTTAAGTCTGAAGATAAAACCTTGTTGTGAAGGTTAATCTGCTTCATAATGAACGAATGTCTTTCCTTTTTAAGCATCATTTTTTTTTGTAAATATAGATTTTGAGTTTTGAAGTAAAAAATGCAATCTGAAGAGCCATATTTTGCAACATTGAAGGTAGTGTTTTGCAAGTAATTGCAATATTTTTTTGGGAAATTTTTTTTGATATAATATTAATTTTATGACTTATTTAATTTAAAATAAGTCATTAATGAATCAATAATCTGAATTACAATGATTTAAAACAGTAATGAGTGTATTTTAGACACTTTAAAATTTAAATATTTTATTAAAATAATTTGCGTTTTTGTGCAATTAATTGAATCTTTATATGCTTATTGCACTTAAATACTGCATATTCAGGAATGTATCACTAAACTTTAAATTATTCAATATGAAAAAAAACGTACTCTTGTTGCTTTTCGGATTGTTTTTACTTGCAGGGCAAGCTTTTGCCCAAGAGAAAACGGTGTCCGGAACAGTAACTTCTGCAGATGACGGCTTGCCTTTACCAGGTGTGTCCGTTAAAATTAAAGGTTCCACTATCGGATCTCAAACAGATGCTTCAGGTAAATACTCCGTTAGAACAAAAGTGGGAGATGTAATAGCCTTTTCATTTCTAGGGACCATCAGTCAGGAAAAAACAGTTGGCACTACAAATGTAATTGACGTTGCCCTAAAACAGGATACAAAATCACTGAACGAGGTAGTGGTAACCGCACTCGGTATTAAAAAAGAACGAAAGGCGTTAGGCTATTCGGTTACAGAGCTAAATGCCGAGGAACTGATGAAAAATAAAAGTACCAACATCGTAAATTCTTTGGCTGGCAAAGTTCCAGGTGTAAATATTACCCAGTTTGGTGGTTCTGCTGGTGCAGGGGCTTCTATTACTATTCGTGGAGGTAATTCTACTTCAGAAGGTCGTCAGAATCAGCCATTATTTGTTGTGGATGGGATTATTTATGACAACTCAACTACAGTAACCGGTAATTCAGGAACGGATGGTTTGACTAGAAGTAATACTACTTACTCTAACCGCGTGATGGATATTAACCCAGAGGACATTGAGAGCCTTTCGGTTTTAAAAGGTGCCGCTGCCGCTGCCTTATATGGTTCAAGAGCTGCTGACGGTGTGGTGATTATCACTACCAAAAAGGGCGCCGAAGGAGTTACAAAAGTGAACTTCAGTAGCAGGCTAAGTACTTCATCTGCTAATAAGTTGCCGGAAGTTCAAACCCAATTTGGGCCAGGTTCATATGCTGCAAATGGTGTTTTCAGTGATCTGAACGCTTACAGCTCATGGGGTAAAATGCTTACTTCTGCTGATAAGATTTATGATAATATTGGGGATTTCTTCGATAATGGAACAATGTACGATAACAACGTAAATGTTTCAGGAGGTTCAAAAAATGGTTCTTTCTTTTTATCGGGATCTAATTTTGACCAGTCAGGCATTGTGCCGGGTACAGGTTATGATAAAACTACTTTCCGTTTTAATGGCCAACAGAAATATGGAAAGTTAATTGTAGATGCAAATGCCGCTTACTCTGTGGCTGATATTGACAGAACATTAACAACTTCAGGTTTATACGGAAGTGGTGTGGGAAGTATGCAGGCACTGTACACTTCGCCCACGGTATTTAATCTAAAAAATTATATTAATGTTGATGGATCCCAATTTCGCCCGTATGCCGGAACACTCGCTTTAGAAAATGATATTGACAACCCTTATTGGATTATCAATCAGGATAATTTAACATCTAATACCAAGCGTTTTACAGGTGGGTTAAGCGGGAACTATAAAATAGCCGATTGGTGGGATGTTACAGGCCGTTTGGGCTATGATCAATATGCTACGAATGATTATACGTACATCACTCCGGGTTCTGCTGTGTCTCCATTATACCAGAATGGCCGTTTAAGTAAAAACTTGGTTGACTACACTTACCTTAGCACTACCTTCATGAGTAATTTTCATAAAACATTTGGAGGTTTTGATACCCACCTGATGTTGGGTTCCACTTCTGAAAGTACTGAAGTAGTAGGTCAGAACCATTATGGATACAATTTTACCACACCAGGTACAATCAGTTTAGCTAACATTAATAACGCTAATAAATTTTTAACTGACGGAACAACAAAAAAGCGTTTGATAGGTGCTTATGGAGAAGCGGGCGTATCTTATAAAGGGATTGCTTATTTAACCGTAACAGGACGTAATGACTGGTCATCTACATTACCTGTAGAGAATAGGTCCTATTTTTATCCTTCAGTAAGCGGTTCTCTGGTTTTCTCAGAGTTGCTTCCAAAAAGTAATATACTTTCTTTTGGAAAAATAAGAGCAAGCTGGGCAGAGGTAGGTAAAGATGCCAATCCTTATGCAACACTTACTTATGTAAATTCTCCGTACATCATTGGTTCTTATACTGCTGTAGGTAATCAATTTTCTGCTGGTAACCCTATTTTGCAACCTGAGATTCAGGATTCTTGGGAAATTGGTGGGGAGTTCAGATTCCTGAATGGCCGTATTGGTTTGGATTATACCTATTACCATAGCCAAACAAAAAATCAAATTGCCCAACCACGTTTAGCACAATCCGGTGGATTTATTTTCAGTTCACTCAATACGGGTTCTGTAATTAACAAAGGGATGGAAATTGCATTGACAGGTAAACCTATCGTAAAAAAGAATTTTTCATGGGATGTAATGCTTAACTTTTCTTATAACAAGGGCAGGCTAGGCCAATTCCTTCCGGGGGTTGCCTATTTTTACCCAACAGATGCACAGTTTGGTACAATAAAAGCAGCGTCTGTTCCTAACGGAGGTTTCTTTCTAGGAATGACTGGTCAAACTTATCTGCGTGAGGTTGATGCAAATAAAGTGGAGATTCCAAATGGTCGTTACCAGATTGACCCAACAACAGGATTGTATAAATTAAATACCACTAACCCAGTTGTAGGTAATCGTGAGTCCAGTTTTATTGGTGGTTTTAATAATTCATTCAGATACAAAAAGCTTTCACTTGCTTTTCTGTTAGATATTAGAAAAGGTGGTGATATCTTTAATGGTACCGAATATGCATTGGTTACAAAAGGCCTAAGTGAAAGGACTTTACTGAACAACAGGCAATCGGTTACTGTTACAGGCGTGAACAGCACAACTGGTGCAGATTTTACACAAACTTATGATGCTGGTCAAACCTACACTATAGGTACTACAAGTGTTGCAGGTACAGCCATGATTCAAAGGTATTGGGATAACTACGCTGCTAATTCTTATAACTTTATCACCTCTGTGAATTGGTTAAAACTACGTTCCCTATCATTAACTTATGACTTTGATGATATGGTAAAGAAAGTAAAGGCCATTAAGGGTTTGTCTGCTACGTTAGTAGGTACTAATCTCTATACATGGACTAATTATAAAGGAATGGATCCTGAAGTAAGCGCTGCAGGAGGGACTGGAGGTTCTGGTTCTACAGGAATAGATTATCTGGGAGTACCCGCTGTAACCAGTTTTACCTTCGGATTAAATCTTACTTTTTAATTAATTAGAAAAAACAGATTATGAAAAAATTAAAATATATTATACTCAGTTGTTTACTCATTGCAGGTTTAACTTCGTGTAAAAAATGGTTGGATGTTAACGTAGATCCAGATAATCCAAACAATAAAAGTGTTTTGCTCCAGAACAGGTTACCCTGGATTCAGCACTTTTATATGTACTCTGCAGGAGTTACAAATTATCGTACTGCATGCCAGTCAGGTGTTTATTACGCTATTGCGGCTGCTCAAAACACATTTTCCACTACATGGCAATGTTCCAATTCTAATTCTACCACTCCATATCAAACCTGGTTTGTAGAAAGCTCTTCCAATTTGGTTGATATGTATAACACTGCGAAGGATCAGGGCGCTTATCATTACATGGCTGCCGCCGATGTTTTCCATGCGCTAGGTTATATGCAAATGCTTGATCTTTATGGAGAAATGCCTTATACTGAGGCAGGAACTGGGAATCCAAGTCCTAAGCCAGATAACGGCAAAACCATTTATAACGGATGTATGGCTAAATTAAATGAAGCCATCAGCCTATTTAGTAAAACTCAGGAAGTTGGTGCGCCTTCACTTGTTGCAGGTGATATGATGAATAAAGGCGATGTAAACAAATGGATAAAACTATGCTGGGGTTTAAAGGCCCGTTACATGCTAAAATTATCAAAAAAATCAGACCTATATAATGCAGATTCTATTCTGTACTGTTTATCAAAAGGGCCACAGTCTATTGCTGATAATGTAGTAGAACAAAGTTTGAACGATAATACCGTGACGGATTATTTACTTGGTGATCCTATTTCAACAAACGGAAACTTTAATTACGCAGCTTATGGCAACAACCAACGTATTTCCCAGTTTTACTACAACCTATTAACAAATATGCGTAGTTCTGGAGTAGCAGATCCTAGGATGACCAAAATTGTTCCGTCCTCCATGACAAATGTTAAACTTGATGCGAGTGGTAAAGTGCAATCTTATAACTGGACCCGTTCTGTAGGTGTGGATTCTTATGGCGCCGCAACAAGATTACAGAAAGTTGGACCTAATTCTATTGCCACTCCAACTTATGCTACTGCCGATACGAAAATAAAATATACTATCGCAAACGCTACAGACAGAGCTGATTTTATTGCTTCTTTAACTGCCAAAGGAAAAACTTACACCGTTAGTGCAAATGATGTAACTGTTACTTACAAGGCTGGTTCAATGTATATCAATAATACCAATTATGCATTAGCCGGCGATACTGTTTATGTAAGTTTACGCAGTAACTCCCTTGCCACTTCAGGGATAGCAACCCAGCCACAAACAGATGTGAATTGGTATGTTAATAAAGATGCTTATGCCGCAGGTGTAGTGGGTTCTACAGGTTCATTTCAAATTCATCCGGTTTCTGATTTTGAGTTTTTAACCTACCATGAAATGTGCTTTATTAAAGCAGAAGTATACATGAGAAAAGCCGACCTGGGCAATGCCTACATAGCTTATAAGGCAGGTGTACAGGCAAATCTTGATATGATGCAGGCAAAATTGTCTGAATGGCAGGGAAGTTACGGAACAACCAACCCAGATATGAAGCCTATGAATCAAGCTGAAATTAATGCTTATCTTTTAAGTAATGCTGTTGCTCAAAATGCAGGTACTTTAACCATGAAAGATATCATGTTGCAAAAATTTATTGCAATGGGATGTAGCATAGAAAACTGGAATGATATGCGTAGATTCAATTTTAGCGCAGGTAATGTTGGAAGTTTTGGGGTTGTTTATCCGGGTTATGATAGAGGTCCGTTATTTACAGGTGGCGCTCAATTAACGGGTACTAGTAAAACCGATGTAAGATATTGGATGCGTCGTTGGGCCTTGCCTCCAACTTATGAAATAAATTATAACTCTATCAATACATTGGCATTAAATCCACATGCTGGTGATCCAAATATTTGGTCAATGCCAATCTGGTGGGACTGTGCCACGGATGACGAATATCAAAATTATCTAAAATAAGAGAATAGTGAATTGAAAAGTAAAAAGGGAACCGAATTGAATTCGGTTCCCTTTTTTTATTATTCAGATAATATATTTTCAATCCCCACTTCTCTTTGGAAGTATCCTTGTCACCGATTTTTTATCCCAAAAAATCCTCCGTTCAACTTCCATTTTTCTCCACTCATCTAAAAACCTTTCAAAAGAGGGCTTTTTAGCCACACTTTTATATTGTTAATCAACAACAATATGAAAAAGTTTATCCTATTTTTTGCCTTAATTAGCTTCGCCGGAAAAAGTCAGGCGCAAACCATACTCAATGGGATGGTAAAGGATGCGAAATCAAATCCTGTTGCCGGAGCCAGTTTATCAATTAAAGACTCTTATGATGGTACAAGCTCTGATAGTAGTGGTAGATTTTCCTTTAAATCAACAGAAAAGGGGGAGCAATGGATCATTTGTTCGGCTATTGGCTTTGGTACAGACAGTACTAAAATCATTCTTGAAGGTAATACCCTACAGCTTAACCTTATTCTTAAAGAAAAGTTAAATGTATTAAATGCCGTAACCATCACCGCCGGAACTTTTGAAGCCAGTGATTCTAAAAAAGGAGTGGTATTAAATTCTTTAGATGTAGCCACCACGGCAGGTGCACAGGCCGATGTATATGCTGCTTTGCAAACATTACCTGGCACACAACCCGCAACTGGAGAAAGCGGACTTTTTGTTAGAGGGGGTTCGGCGGCAGAAACCAACACCTATTTTGATGGCTTATTGGTGAAAACTCCCTTTAATACCCAATTGCCAGATATTGCTTCCAGAGGGAGGTTTAGTCCTTTTCTTTTTAAAGGAACAACATTTTCCGCAGGAGGTTATTCAGCGGTTTACGGTCAGGCTTTATCTTCTGCTTTGATTTTGGAAAGTAAAGATTTGCCAGAGAAAACAACTACAGATATTTCCTTAATGACCGTTGGCGCAGGCTTAGATCAAAATATCCGATTTAAAAACTCTTCGCTCACTTTTGGTGGCAGTTACTTAAATCTAAAACCTGCCTATTCGGTTTTTAAACAGGAAACACATTGGAACAAAGAGCCTGTTTCTTTAGGAGGAACTATTATTTACAAATGGAAAGTTTCTGAAACCGGCATGATTAAATCTTACACAGAATATGCTAATTCTGAGGTAAGCTTAAACACTCCAAATCTAAATACGCAAACCAATAGCTTGTTCAGCAATAAAAACAAAAACCTCTATACCAATTTAACTTATCAGGATTATATTGGTAATGACTGGAAGATTAACAGTGGTTTTTCGGTAAGCAACAACAAAGATAATGGCGTACAGGACATTAACAGTTATGGTCGCCAAGACAGACTGACTCAAGCAAAAACAACTTTAACAAAATATATCGGTCAATTATCTACCCTGAAATTTGGTGGAGATTGGCTAAACAATCATAGGGATGAATCTTGGAACGGCTTGTCAAGAGCCTACGATGATCAATTATTTGCTACTTACGCAGAAACCGACATCTTTCTTTCTAACGCTTTGGTAGCTAGAATCGGTTTAAGGGCTGAGCACTCTTCTTATCTATCTGAAAGTAATGTAGCGCCACGTATTTCACTGGCCTATAAAACCGGAAAGGCTAGTCAGGTTTCAATGGCTTATGGCGAGTTTTTTCAAAACCCAGAAGACCAGTATTTGGTGCAAACCCGCCAATTGAATTTTCAGAAAGCAACGCATTACCTCGCTAATTTTCAGAAAATGGCAGGCGGACAAACCTTTAGAATTGAGGCCTATTACAAAAAATACAAAGATTTGGTGAAAACCATCCCAAATCTTAACAACAATGGATATGGTTATGCTAAAGGGATAGACTTATTCTGGAGAGATAAGAAAACCTTTAATGGTGTTGATTATTGGATTTCATACTCATTCTTGGATACCAAAAGAGATTTTAGAAATTACCCTGCTCAAGTAACACCAGAGTTTGGCGCAAAACACAGCTTGAATATTGTTTACAAGCAGTTTTTTACTAAACTAAATTCTTATGTAGGCGCAACTTATAGCATTGCATCGGGCCGCCCATTTTATAATCCAAATTCAAATGGTTTTATGAGTGATAAAACTAAAACTTATCAGAACCTAAGCTTGAACGTGAGTTATTTAACAAATGTATTCGGTAAATACACTGTGATTTATGCGTCAGTAAGCAACTTGCCAGGTTTCAAAAATGTATACGGCTACCATTATTCTAATGATGGACAGTACCGAGAAGCTGTTCAGCCACCAGCTTTAAGAAACATATTTGTAGGCATGTTTATCACCATTGGAGACAATACTTATAAGAATTAATTAGTCCATGGTTCATGGTCTGATGAAGTCATTGACAAGCCTAACAAACAATTCAACTAACAACCTAACCAACTCATCAACAAACTAAAAAATAAAAATCATGAAAACTAAAATCACAACTACATTCATCGCAATAGCATTGATGTTTATTGCCGGAGTAACAAAAGCACAAGACGCAAAATATACTAGCGCTATGCAAACAGGGTTACAACAATTTAACGACGCTAAATCTGGTGCTGATTATTTGGCTGTTGCTAATCATTTTGAAAGAGTAGGGACCATTGCTAAAGTAGAATGGCTCCCTTATTATTATGCTGCTTACAGTCAATTGATTAATAATACAACAGTAACCAATACTGATGAAAAAGATGCCGTTTTGGATAAAGCATTAGACCTAATTGCAAAAGCGGAAGCTATAAATCCTCAGGAAAGTGAAATTTTTGCTTTAAAAGGATACCTCGCTTTTATGAAGATTTATGTGAATCCAATGGCAAGAATGCAGGCGGGAATGGGCACTGCAACCACATATATAGAAAAAGCCAAAGCCATGAACCCTAACAATCCACGTCCTTATTTCATCCTTGCACAAAATACTTTTTATACACCTGAAGCTTTTGGAGGTGGAAAAAAAGCCGCTAAAACAAAATTAGAAGAGGCTGCAAAAAAGTTTGAGGATTTTAAACCAGTAAATGAGTTAATGCCAGATTGGGGAAAAGAAAGAAATGCTTCATTACTGAGCGAATGCCAATAATTTAAAAAAACAGAAAGGGCTTTTTTTACTAAAAAGCCCTTTCTTATTGCATCAAAATAATGCCCAATTAAAAGTTATAAAATTATAAAATCTTAAATCCCAAACTTAAGTGCAGCAAGCTCTGCTTTTGTCCATCATTTTTATTGATGTCTTTTAAGCTGGTCTCATATCTTAAATCAACAGATAAATTCCCAAAATCTACTCCTGCACCAATCTGTCCGTTTGTTATAAAGTCTTTGTACTTGTAAAAATCAGGATTGGATGCCTGTGAGAAGGCACTGCTGTTATCATCTAATAAAAACTGGAATGATGGCCCAGCCATTAATCTTAAATTTAGTTTATCTCCACCAATTCTTGTCCCTAATAATAATGGCACATCTAACGTAGTAAACTTTTGCTTTTCTTCTAAAGTAGTGGTCGTATTTCCAACCTTAAATTTGATGTTAGAACCTTTGGTTCCAATATAGGCTTCGGGTTGTAAATAGAAACTTTTACCTATTCGGGTCCAAACACCTACTTGATAACCTAAAACACCTGATTCGTCAAATTGATTGTTCTGTGCTTTAATGGTGTTATAGTTTAAGCCCCCTTTTAGTCCAAAATGAAACTGTGCAAATGCACCTGCCGAAGTAATGACTATTAAACAAAATACTAAGATGAGTTTTTTCATTGCTGTTGTTTTAAATGAGTAATGTTTTAAAAACAGCAAACTTTTAAAAATATTGCCTAAGCATGAATGGTCTTGAAAAATAAACCCGAAGTCCGGAAATCCCGCATCCCGATTTTTTTCGGGACTGGATTGGAGGAAAAGTGGGACTGCTGGAATCGAAAAGCACTGCAGCACCTTTTCAAATTCTTTATTAGATTGCTGCAATCAATTAGAATAAAGTCATTCTATAAAGTTTTTGGCTTTCAGATTTTTGCCTTTAGCCTTTTTACTAATGCTTTATTTACCTTTGTAGCTTATGATCTCAATAACATTAAATAAGGGTAAGGAAAAAGCGGTATTACAGCGTCATCCTTGGGTTTTTTCTGGTGCTTTGCAAGCTGTAAAAAATAAACCTGCCAACGGAGAATTGGTTAAGGTAGTTTCGCATCAGCAGGATTTTTTGGCTTATGGACATTATAATGACGCGTCTAGAGTGGCGGTAAGGTTATTGAGTTGGGAGGAAGATGTTATACCTGATGAAGTTTGGTGGAGAACACGTTTGCAAAATGCAATTGCTTCCAGAACAACTATTTTGAATGAAAATACCAATACCTGTAGGTTAGTTTTTAGCGAATCTGATTATCTGCCTGGTTTAATTGCGGACCAATATGGGGAATATTTATCCTTACAGGTACTTACTTCCGGTTTAGAAAGTGTAAAGCCTATTATTTTAGAGGAACTGCAAAAACTGACAAGTGTTAAAGGGATTTTTGATAAAAGCGATACCACAGCAAGAGCGCATGATGGTTTAGCAGCAACTGAAGGATTACTTTGGGGAGCGTTACCTCCAGATTTTGTAGAGGTGAAAGAGAATGGTATTAAGTATCATATTAATATTATCGAAGGGCAAAAATCAGGCTTTTACTGTGACCAAAGAGAGAATAGAAAGTTGGTGGCCTCTCATGCGAAAGGAAAAAGGGTATTGGATTGTTTTAGCTATAGCGGAGGTTTTTCTTTAAATGCTTTAGCTCATGAAGCCTCTAAGGTGGTTGCAGTAGATAGTTCTGCATTAGCGATAGAAACCTTGAATAAGAATGTTTTATTGAATGGTTTTGATGCCTCAAAAGTGGAGACCATTCAAAGTGATGTAAATAAACAGCTTAGGTTATTTAAAGAGCAAGATGAAAAATTTGATATCGTCATTCTAGATCCGCCCAAATATGCACCTTCCCGCTCAGCTTTGGATAGGGCAGCCAGGGCTTACAAAGACTTAAACCGTTTAGGAATGCAACTATTAGAAAAAGGCGGTTTGTTGGCTACCTTCAGTTGCTCTGGCGCAGTAGATATCGACACTTTTAAGCAGATTATCGCATGGGCAGCTTTAGATGCAGGAAAAGAAGTACAGATCATCCATCAGTTTAATCAACCTGCAGATCACCCAATCCGTATTTCTTTCCCAGAAGGGGAATATTTAAAAGGATTGTTGTGTAGGGTTTACTGAGTTGAGTTGTAAGTTTTAGGTGTTAAGTTTTAAGTATTGCATGGAAATAACTAAATTATAAAATGAGATTAATTGATAAGTTTAGCAGAAACCTAAAACTTATAACCTATAACTTAATACTTTAAAAACTCACCACCCATAAAATCAAATATCAAACCTTTCCCTTAATGCCTCAGAGTTGCTACGGCTGCTGGTGAATTTGCTTTGCGCCGAGTTATTCATTACAAATACCAAAGCACCGTTAAAGCTTTTTCTAATCTCTTTAATTTTATCGGTATTAATGATAATACTTCTATGGATCCTACAGAAAGTATCCGGAAGTTTTTCTTCTAAGCTGGTGAGCGTAAAATCAGTTAAATGTTTATTGCCATCTTCTGTATGGAGGAAAACATATTTATCCTCTGCCTCAATAGCTATAATGCTGTTGAGTTGAATCAGCAAAATTTTATCACCAATTTTTACGGTTAAGGTTTTAACTTCCTTTTTTGGCTTTAATTGGTCCAGCAAATCCTGTAAGGGCAATGCCATAGGTTTGTGCGTTTCCTGCAACTTTTGCATGCTTTTTTCTAAACGCTCCTTTTCAATGGGTTTTAGTAAATAATCCAAAGAGTTTTCCTCAAAAGCTTTAATGGCATATTGATCATAAGCAGTGGTAAAAATTACTTTAGGCTGCTTTTTAACTTTCGATAACATTTCAAAGCCGTTCATCACAGGCATTTCTACATCCAAAAAAATTAAATCTGGCTGATGCTGCTCTACCAGTTTCAATCCTTCCTGTCCGTTGCTTGCCTGGGCAATAACATTGATAAAAGAATAAGGAGTTAATAACCTTATTAGCCTTTGGCGGGCCAATTCTTCATCGTCTATAATAATGCAGGAAAAT
>JBDSHZ010000128.1:0-14310 GCA_039918235.1 Pelobium sp. | reverse complement strand
TTCGCAAGAAGTGATGCCAACCTCTGCCAACTCAAAGTCTTTATCTGTAGCATAAAATGGATATTCATACCGGTTTAAAAGCTCCTGAAGTTTAGGTTCCCAGCAGTAAATCTTTCTCCATTTTTTTTCTTCTGCCAATAACAGAATATTTTCTATAAATTGGATTTCATCTTCGCAAAACACAAATGAACCGTTTACTTTGGTAAGCTCTTCAGCAAAAATAATCTCTGGAATTTCGTTAGGAGGGGGATATAAAGGCAGTTCTTCTAAATTAGGATAAGGATTTTCCCGTTTCTCTAACAGGGCCTTTCTTATTTTTTTTAAAAGTTTTTCTTTAGAAGTGGTGTTATCCTTCATCAGGCTAAATTAAAGGAATTTTGTAAGGATAAAGAAAATCCTTCCTGAATTAACAGGAAGGATTTTTTAATTATTTAATTTCTGATGATTCACTTTTTAAAGGCTCTGTTGAATCGCCAACGGGCTCAGGATGGATATTTTCGGCAATAACGCTTTGGTCACCGCCCTCTTTTCCGTTTACAAATTCATCATAGGTAGTACGGTTATCAAAAGGTCTTTTTCCTAAAATCTCTTCTAAATCACTTTGGAAAAGAATCTCTTTTTCTAACAGTTTAACCGCTAAAGCTTCTAAACCTTCCCTTTTCTCAGTTAATAAATCCTTAGTTTTTTGATAAACGTTTTTGATCAGTTCTCTTACTTCGGCGTCAATCAACTCCGCAGTTTTATCAGAATATGGTTTACTAAAATTGTATTCGCCACCTTGATCATTAAAGGAAACATTACCAACTTTTTCGCTCATACCATAAAGCGTAACCATTGCGTAGGCTAATTTGGTGATGCGCTCTAAATCATTTTGTGCACCGGTAGATATTTTTCCAAAGGTTAAATCTTCTGCAACACGTCCGCCCATGGTCATACACATTCCGTCAGAAAGTTGTTCAGTAGTATATAAAAACTGTTCTTTTGGAAGGTATTGCGCATAGCCTAAAGCGGCCACTCCACGAGGAACAATCGAAACTTTCACCAAAGGATCGGCATGTTCTAAGAACCAGCCTGCAATGGCATGCCCAGCTTCATGATAAGCAACAATTTTCTTTTCTTCTGGAGAGATGATTTTATTTTTCTTTTCTAAACCTCCAATTACTCTATCAACCGCATCTTGAAAATCCTGCATATCAACGGCCTCTTTGTTTCTACGGGCAGCAATTAAAGCAGCCTCGTTGCAAACGTTGGCAATTTCTGCTCCTGCAAAACCTGGTGTTTGAGCGGATAATTTTTTAGGATCTACCCCTTCTGCTAATTTTAGCGGTTGTAAGTGAACTTTAAAAATCTGCTCTCTGCCTACTAAATCTGGCTTGTCGATAGAAATTTGTCTATCAAAACGCCCTGGTCTCAATAATGCTGAATCTAATACATCAGGTCTGTTGGTTGCCGCCATAATGATGATACCAGAATCAGTACCAAAACCATCCATCTCTACCAATAGTTGATTTAAAGTGTTTTCACGCTCATCGTTTCCGCCCACCATGCTATTTTTACCACGGGCTCTACCAATGGCATCAATCTCATCAATGAAAATGATACAAGGTGCTTTTTCTTTGGCTTGTTTGAATAAATCTCTAACTCTAGAAGCTCCTACACCCACAAACATCTCCACAAAATCAGATCCTGATAAAGAGAAAAATGGAACTTGGGCTTCCCCTGCAACAGCTTTTGCCATTAAGGTTTTACCCGTACCAGGTGCGCCCACCAATAATGCTCCCTTAGGTATTTTACCACCTAAATTGGTGTATTTTTTAGGGTTTTTAAGGAAATCTACAATTTCCATTACCTCTTGTTTAGCTTCTTCTAAACCCGCAACATCACTAAAAGTGATATTTACCTGAGACTCTTTATCAAACAAAGTAGCTTTTGATTTCCCGATATTGAAAATCTGGCCTCCTGCACCACCTCCTGCACCGCCACCCATTCTTCTCATGATAAAAATCCAGAAAAGGGCAAATAATGCAATAGGAAATATGAATGACCAAAAAATAGACGACAGAGGATTACTTCTTGACTCATAGCTTAATGAGACTTTATTATCTTCTGGTAAATCTTTTTGAGAAGTATTTAGCCTGGTCTGTAAAGATTCAAAAGAACCATCAGTAAAATAATACTGCGGATTTTTTCCACTAAAAGACATGTCATTTTTCTCTTTCAGGTCTTTGTATTTTGCCTGATCTAAACGACTTTCTTTGATATAAATCTCTGCAACCACCAACTCTTCTTGCTTGTAGGCAACAATCTTATCTACATCGCCGGGCTTAAGCATTTCATTTTCAAACTTTTGATAAGTGATCAATTTGGCACTGTTGCCACTCATAAAAAACTGAACCGCCAAAATGGCTAAAATGATAATTCCATAAAGCCACATGATGTTAAACTTAGGTGGCTTAGGGATAATTTTTTTCCCAGGTACTTTTTTTATCTGCTTCTTTTTATCTAAACTTTCTTTCATTATCTTTTTTCTGAATGCGCTCAGTTATGCGCTTTGATAGAATTTAATTTCTGCGTCACCCCATAAATCCTCAATCCCGTAAAATTCTCTCTTATCGGTTTTAAAAATATGTACCACTACATCTACATAATCTAATAAGATCCATTCTGCATTTTGAATACCTTCTTTTCTGTAAGGCTCTTGTCCTAAAGCCTTAAATACCTCGTCCTCTATACTATTTGCAATGGCTTTTACCTGAGTGCTTGACTCTGCATGGCAAACCACAAAATAATCGGCAACTGAACTATTAATGTTCCTTAGGTCTAATCTCACAATATCATTCCCCTTTTTCTCCTGTATTCCATGAACAATAGCTTCGGAAATACTGGTAGATTGGATAGCAACTTTATTTTTTCCCATCAAAAAGATTTAGTTTTGGGCGTAAATTTATTTTTATACACATTGCAAAATAACATAATTTTGGCACTATTTGTTGGACAAAGTATTGTAAAATTAAAAGAGGTTGACTCAACAAACACTTATCTGCGTAATCTGCTTTCAAATTCTAAGCCATTGCTAGAAGGTACTGTTATAATGGCAGAACATCAATTTGCTGGCAGAGGGCAAAGTTCAAATGTTTGGAAAAGTGATAAAGGCCTAAACTTAACCTTCAGTATCTTATTAAAACCCACTTTTCTTCCCGTAAACAAGCAGTTTCAATTAAATAAAGTAATCTCTTTGGGTATAAACGATTATTTGACAAGTATTATTGGAGAGCCCTGTAAGATTAAATGGCCAAATGATATTTACTATGAAAATAAAAAACTAGGGGGCGTACTGATAGAGAATATTAGTAAAGGTTATCAGTTAAAAGAAAGTATTATAGGCATTGGCTTAAACATCAATCAAAAAGATTTTGGCGATGGCTTAGAAAGGGCAACTTCTATTTCTGAAATCTTACATCAGGATTATGAGCTAGAGAAAATTTTAGCTCACCTTTGCTGGAGTATAGAACGTAGATATTTGCAGCTAAAAGCAAATAAATGGGAAGTTTTAGATAAAGATTATAGCGCCAGATTGTTCAGAATTAATGAAGCGCATTTTTTCAACATCAACAACACTTTGATAAATGGCATTATTAAGGGAGTAACTAAGGATGGACGATTGTCTTTAGAGATCAATAATGAGCTTATTGAACTGGATTTGAAAGAAGTGAAATTTATATTCGACTAAATGCGCAGGTTTTCGCTACACAAAAGAGTAATCATGAAAAAAGTCATTGCCATAACGGCACTATTGTTTGTCAGTTTGATGGGTTTTTCCCAGATTTTAAAACCAGTAAAATGGTCTTACCGTTCTGAAGGGATTAACGAGAAAGAAGCATATATCATTATTACCGCCGATATAGAACAGGGTTGGCATGTTTATTCGCAATATATTGAAGAAGGTGGGCCTATCCCAACATCTTTTACTTTTAATAAAAGTGCGGATTATAAATTAGAAGGGAAGACCACAGAAAGCCCCAAGGCAACCGCTGCATTTGATAAGAATTTTGGAATGCAAATTTCGTGGCATGAACACCAAGTAGTTTTTAAACAAAAAATCAGTTTAAAAAAGCCAGAAGTTAAAGTTTCTGGAGTTTTGGAGTTTATGGTGTGTAATGATAGACAATGCCTTCCTCCAGATGAGGTTGAATTTTCTGTAAACGTTAAACCCGGAAAAGCAAATCCCACAACTGAAGCAACAGCTATCCTACAACCAGAAAAAGCAACCGAAGCATTAAGCGATACTATAATTGCAGACTCTGTCAAAAAAGACACTGTTTCACCAACTTTTGAGGGAAAAACGGAAAGCATAAAAGCAACTGCACCTGTAGAAGATAAATCTTCTAAACAGTCGCTTTGGGCAATTTTCATAGCTGGATTTATCGGAGGTTTATTGGCTTTAATTATGCCCTGCATATTTCCAATGTTGCCATTAACGGTGAGCTATTTTACAAAAAAGGCAGGAAGCAGGAGTAAAGCGATTACTCAAGCAGGAATATATGGCTTGTCAATAATTGCTATTTATGTGCTTTTGGGCCTTGCCATCACTGTCTTCTTTGGTTCAGATGCATTAAATGATCTAGCTAGCAATGGCGTTTTTAACTTCCTTTTCTTTTTACTGCTTGTGGTTTTCGCGATATCCTTTTTTGGAGCATTTGAAATTACTTTACCTAATTCTTGGGTAAATAAAATGGATGAAAAATCTGATAAAGGCGGACTAGTTGGCCTCTTTTTTATGGCTTTTGCATTGGCTTTAGTTTCCTTTTCTTGTACCGGGCCAATTATAGGAACATTATTGGTACAAGCAGCATCAATGGGAGAGTTAATGGGCCCCGCTATTGGGATGTTAGGTTTTTCACTAGCACTAGCCATTCCTTTTACCTTATTTGCTGCATTTCCTTCCTTATTAAAATCGTTGCCAAAATCAGGAGGATGGTTAAACAGTGTAAAAGTGACTTTAGGATTTATAGAACTGGCTTTAGCACTTAAATTTTTATCTAATGTTGATTTGGCCTATCACTGGGACTTATTTGACAGGGAGATATTCTTGGTTTTATGGATTGTAATCTTTGCAATGCTTGGATTTTATCTTTTAGGGAAGTTGAAATTCTCTCATGATAGCGATTTACCTTTTATCACTATTCCGAGATTGTTTTTGGCAATCATCACCTTTTCTTTCACCATGTATATGGTTCCAGGATTATGGGGAGCACCCCTGAAAGCAATTAGTGCGTGGTTACCTCCCCAAACCACACAGGATTTTGATTTATATACGAATACCTTATCTTCGCCAATAGTAACGCAGGATACTGTTAAGAAAAAATATGGAGGCTTATTTAAAGCACCGCATAATTTAGATGCATTCTTTGATTATGAGCAAGGTTTGGCTTATGCAAAACAGCAAAATAAGCCGGTATTAATTGATTTTACCGGACATAGTTGTGTAAACTGTAGGAAAATGGAAGCCTCTGTTTGGAGCGAGAAAGAAGTTTTGGATCGCTTAAAAAGGGATTATGTTTTAATTTCTTTATATGTAGATGACAAGACTGAATTGCCAGAAAATGAACAGTATATTTCTAAATTTTCAGGCAAGAAAGTTAAAACAATCGGGAATAAATGGAGTGATTTTCAGGCCGCTACATTTCAGACCAATTCACAGCCTTATTATGTAATTGTGAATAATTCCGGAAATGTATTGGTACCGCCTCAAGCTTTTAACCTCGATGTAAAAAACTATACTAAATTTCTTGATAGTGGTTTAACCGCATATCAAAATAAAAAATAAATGAGTCAGATAAAAAAAATAGGAGTTTTTACTTCAGGTGGTGATTCACCAGGCATGAATGCCGCTATCAGGGCAGTAGTGAGAACAGCTTTATATTACGATTTAGAGGTTTTAGGAATAAGACGTGGATATGAGGGGATGATTAATGGCGAGTTTTGGCCAATGGAAAGAAAGTCGGTTGCCAATATTATACAGCGTGGCGGAACTATTTTAAAAACTGCCAGAAGCATGGCTTTTATGACTCCAGAAGGAAGAAAAGCAGCTTATGAACAATTAAAAGGATCAGAAATTGATGCTTTGGTGGCCATAGGTGGAGATGGAACTTTTACGGGTGCTAAAATATTTGGAGAAGAGTACGGTTTTCCAATTTTAGGATTGCCGGGAACGATAGATAATGATTTATTTGGAACTGATTTTACCATTGGTTATGATACTTCTATCAATACCGTTACCGATGCGATTGACAAAATCAGAGACACTGCAGAATCTCACGACCGATTATTCATTGTTGAAGTAATGGGCAGGGATTGTGGCTTAATTGCGTTGAGGAGTGGGATTGGTGTTGGAGCAGAATCTATTATGATACCTGAAACCAAAACGGATTTAAAAGCTTTAATGAGCAGATTAGAGATCAGTAGAAAAGACAAATCTTCTAAGATTCTGATTTTGGCAGAAGGAGAAGGAGATTCTGGAGGTGCTTTCCAAATCGCAGAAGATATCAAATTAAAATTCCCTCAATATGATACAAGGGTATCTGTGTTGGGCCATATTCAAAGAGGTGGAAAGCCAACTTGTATGGATAGGGTTTTAGCAAGTAGATTAGGAGTTGCCGCTGTTGAAAGTTTAATGGCCGGAAGAAAGGGAGAAATGGTGGGCTTGGTACACGGGCAAATTGCCTTCACTCCTTTTGATCATGCCATCAAACACCATGTAGAAATCAACCAAGATTTATTGAAGATTGTACAAATCTTATCACTATAAAGATGGGGCATCAACAAATTAAAAGTCATTTTGAGGAAGCAGAAAATGTTTTAGCGCAATTTTTAGCTGATGAGGAAAACTTTGTGAGTATAGAAAAAGCCGGAATTTTATTGGTTGATGCCATCAAAAAAGAAAAAAAAATAATTTCTTGTGGCAACGGAGGTTCTATGTGCGATGCGATGCATTTTGCTGAAGAACTATCTGGCCGTTACCGGGATGATAGGAAAGCATTACCTGCAATTGCTATTTCAGATGCTTCTCATTTAACATGTGTGGGCAATGATTACGGTTTCGATAAAATATTTTCAAGATTTGTGGAAGGACTTGGAAACTCAGGCGATGTTTTATTTGCCATTAGCACCAGCGGGAATTCTGCTAATATTTTAAACGCGATTGAAGCTGCCAGAGGAAAAGGAATGAAAGTGATAGGCCTTACCGGTAAAGATGGCGGTAAAATGGCTTCGCTTTGCGATGTAGAAATCAGAGCACCTTTTGCCAAACATTCTGACCGTACTCAAGAAATTCATATTAAGGTGATCCATTCCCTTATTGATTATATTGAGTGCAATAACTGATCATTCATTCTTTAAGAGGTTTTCTAAGCCTGCTATTAATATCTGCCTGTCGGCACTATATAAATTTCCGCTAAGGACAGAAAATGTATAAATGAAAAGCAGGACTTACTTAATAGAAGCCCTGCTTTTCTGATAAAGGGTTTACTTTTTCTTCAATTTTAGTTCGTAAAAATCTGTACGCCTATCTTTCAGATTTTTCACACTTCCATGTTCATGCAGTTCTTTCAAAAGATCTAAATTTACGTCAGCAATCAGAATGTTTTCTGTGTTGGGCGTAGTTTCAGCAACAATTGCGTTTGACGGGAAAGCAAAATCAGAAGGGGAAAAAATAGCAGATTGTGCATACTGCAAATCCATATTGTTCACCTTTGGAAGGTTTCCTACAGAACCAGTAATGGCCACGTAACATTCGTTTTCAATGGCTCTGGCCTGTGAACATATTCTTACCCTATTGTAAGCATTCTGTGTATCTGTCCAGAAAGGGACGAATAGAATATCTAGTTTTTCTAGCGCCAACATACGGGCAAGCTCAGGAAATTCAGCATCATAACAGATCAAAATCCCTATACGCCCAGCATCGGTATCAAAAACTTTTAAATCGTTTCCACCACTCATTCCCCAAGAACTAATTTCTGAAGGAGTGGGATGTATTTTAATGAAACGGTCAAAAGTTCCGTCTCTTCTGCATAAATAAGAAACGTTGTATAACTTATCATTTTCTAGCAATGGCATGCTACCGGCAATAATATTCACATTATAGGATACCGCCAATTCACAGAACCTGTTTCTGATGGTTTCGGTATGTTTGGCCAGTTCTCTTATCGCTTTAGCCTCCCCTAAATGGTTATAATCTGCCATTAATGGGGCATTAAAGAATTCTGGAAAAACTACAAAATCAGAAGAATAATCGCTCACGGCATCCACAAAATACTCGGCACTTTCCATCAAGTCCATTACGTTTGGAAACAAGCGCATCTGCCATTGCACCAAGCCTATGCGTACGGTAGATTTTTTAAGGAGATTATCTTTATGCTCGTCTAAATAATAAATATTATTCCATTCCAATAGCGTAGCAAACTCTTTAGACTGCTGGTCTTCTGGCAAATAATTCTTTAATATTTTTTTAACGTGGAAATCATTAGAGATTTGAAAGGTTAATGTGGGATCGTAAATCTCCTTCATTTTTACCTTATCAATGTACTGACGTGGGGTAAGGTCAGAGAATTTTTCAAAGTTTGGAATTCTGCCACCTAAAATGATAGATTTCAAATTCAGATTTTCGCAAAGTAATTTTCGGGCATCGTAAAGTCTTCTGGCCAGTCGCATTCCCCTATAATCAGGGTGCACAAAAACTTCTATACCATAAAGCACATCACCATCATTGTCATGTGTACTAAAGGTATAATCTCCCGTTGCCTGAGCATAGGTATGGGTTTCTCCCAGTTTAGCGTAATCAACAATAATACTGAGTGCGGTAGCTACAACTTTACCGTTAATTTCTACACATAACTGTCCTTCAGGAAATATTTCCATCAGTTTATCTATTGATTTTTCTCTCCAATAGCTTTCTCCCATTTCCTCATATGCGGAAATCATTGCAGATTTTAAATCTATATAATCGGCCTGTTTTAAGGTCCGTAATTCTACTGTTTCTATTTGCATTGGTTTAACATCCATAATAATATAAAGGAAAACCCTGAAAATTGTTTTTTCAGGGTTTAACAACTGTTTTAAACTGATGCTAATTTACCAAAATTTTCCGAGCTGCTTTTTTTTCACTACATATTCCATAATATACATTCCATTGTTTAAAAAAACTTCAGGCAGACATTTGAAATAAAACCTTCTTCCCTTAAATCTGTGTGATAGGAAATAGATACATTATTGTTTAAATTTGCAGCATGAAATTACCGATTGTTGCCTACGGAGATCCTGTGTTAAAAAAGGTTGCTGAAGACATTACTAAAGAATATCCTGAATTAGATAGCTTAATTGAGAATATGTTTGAAAGCATGTATGCAGCAAATGGCGTAGGGCTAGCAGCTCCACAGGTAGGTTTGCCAATCCGTCTTTTTGTTATTGATGCTACTCCTTTTGAGGAGGATGAACCTCAACTAAAAGATTTTAAAAAGGTTTTCATCAATGCCATTATAGAAGATGAAACTGGAAATAAATGGTCTTTTAACGAAGGCTGTTTGAGTATTCCTGATATTAGGGAAAATGTTAGTCGCCACCCTGAAATTAAGATTAGCTATTATGATGAAAATTGGAACTTTCATGAAAATACTTTTAAAGGATTGGCAGCGAGGGTTATTCAGCATGAATATGACCACATAGAAGGGAAATTATTTACGGATAGGATAAATCCTTTAAGAAAAACAATGTTGAAAGGTAAACTGGATGCAATTACTAAAGGAATAGTGAAAGTAAGCTATAAAATGAAATTCCCTGCATTGAAGAAGAAAAGATAAGCTTATTCGTTTCTTTTTTTATCACCATCCATAATCTGCTTAATAAGTGCGCCCCATGCAAAAGGGTTCAATAGCGGATTGGTTTGCACCATATTCTTGTTTCCTAAGGCCTGATGCCTTCCACTGAAACTAAAGGCATTATGTTCTTCACCGTCATAAGGTAAAGTGGCAGATAATTCCATCAAACTTTTCTTAGAAACATTTCTCATCGCGATTGCTAAATCGTCATCTGCAAACTTCATGGTTAAGAAATCTCTTTTAAACTCATCAGTACTTGCCCAAGGAAATACCCTAACAGATGGGAGTTGGATATTATCAGATTTCATTTTAATAATAGCTGTAAATTTTTTTTCTTTTAAGTTGCTAGGGATTCTAATCGCGAGCTTTTTATATCCTATTGAGGTGAAAATAATACTGTCTCCCTCTTGAACCACAAAAGAAAAGTATCCCTTATAGTTAGCTGAATAAGCTCTATTCTCACTACTAATATTTGTCATGTTCACATACGGAACAACAGAATTGCTGTCTAAATCATAAATCACCCCAGAAAATTGGATCAAAGGCTTAGTTTCCTGAGCAAAAGCACAAGTACCAATCAATAAAATATATATGAACAAATACCTCTTCAAGTGTTTAATATTTAAAAAAACTAAAATATAAAAAGCGTTTTTATTTACACTGTTAAATTTTGTTAAACAAAAAAGCCTTTATCTTTTAACGATAAGGCTTTTCGAATGTTTTAATTTATCTATAAATATTACCTTAATGTTCCTGGCAAAACAGCATTTGGGTCATTGATGTCTGTTAAATTGATGGCTTCTACGGCTGTAATTTCCGGAACTGCTTTTTTAACAGCCTGTTCAATCCCTGCTTTTAAAGTCATGATACTCATTGGGCAAGATTCACAAGAGCCCAACAAACGGATCTTTAACACATTATCTTCAGTAATTTCTTCAATTGATACATTTCCCGCATCAGCTATAAGATAAGGTCTTATGGTATTTAATGCTTCTTCAACCCTTTCTAATAAACTTTCCTTTGTACTCATTTGATTTAATTTTTAATAAAATTACAAATTTTATATTCTATTTAACATTTGCAACCGTTTTTGCTTTGTCATTTTGTATGGCAACCTGTTGTGCTACTTTTTGAGCCAAATCTGAAAACACTTTAGAAACAGCATGATTTTCATCTAAAATGATAGGTTTGCCCATATCACCCGCTTCGCTTACGCTTTGCACTAAAGGCAACTCTCCAAGAAATGGCGTATTGTACATTTCAGCAAGTTCTTTGCCTCCGTTTTTTCCAAAAATGTAATATTTATTCTCGGGAAGCTCAGCAGGTGTAAAGTAAGACATGTTTTCCACAACCCCCAAAATTGGAACGTTAATGGCTTCCATTTTGAACATACCTATCCCTTTTTTAGCATCAGCCAATGCCACTTGTTGTGGAGTGGTAACAATCACTGCTCCGGCTATTGGAAAAGATTGGGTTACAGTAATATGAATATCTCCTGTTCCAGGAGGTAAATCCACTACTAAATAATCTAATTCGCCCCAATTTGCATCATTAAAAAGTTGTTTTATTGAAGTTGAAGCCATTGGTCCTCTCCAAGGCACAGGCTGATTAGGATCCGTAAAAAAACCAATGGAAAGTAATTTTATTCCAAATTTTTCTATGGGTTCTATCCTTGTTTTTCCGTTTACTTCACCTGCTTTTGGTTTTGCTCCTTGTAGCCCAAACATAATTGGAACAGATGGTCCGTAAATGTCAGCATCTATCAACCCTACTTTTGCGCCATTTAAATTTAAGCCCAAAGCAAGGTTTGCGGCAACGGTTGATTTCCCAACACCACCTTTGCCAGAGGCTACCACAATAATATTTTTGATGTTTCCTGTAAATTGTTGCTGTGGAGTGGTTACCCGGCTCGTCATTTTAATATGAATCTCGGCATCTTTACTTACAAAATGCTTGATGGAATTTCTACAGGCATTTTCCAACATTTCCTTCATTGGGCATGCGGGAGTAGTTAAAACTACGGTAAAACTTACTTTATTCCCATCAACTTGTAAATCTTCAATCATATTTAAAGTCACTAAATCTTTTTTAAGATCCGGATCTTCTACATGCCTTAAAGCGTCTAATATGTTTTCTCTTGTAAACTGCATTGTTATAAATATGGTCAAAATTAACAAAACTAGCCTGATTACTTTTTTGTTTCGGCTTTGTTTTTAACATAACTTTAAGAAATTTTTTGTGAAGACCTTATTTAAGAGTGTGTAGCATTTTAATCTATGATAAATCCGTTTAATAGAACAACATTTAAAAAGTATAAAAAACCATTCATAATTACGCTTATTTCTGTTTTTAGCTTGTTTCTAATAGGTGGAACTATAGCTTATTTTAAAAGAGATACTTTGTTGAATGCTGCAATTAGTAAAGCAATTGCCAAGGCAAAAAGCAAGTATAATTTAAATGTAAAGATTGGTTCTTATGGATTTAGCGGCTTAAGTACGGTAGAATTTAAAGACATTACGGTGGTTCCCGAAAAAAGGGACAGCTTGGCAAACATAAAAGCGTTAAGAGTTGGCGTAAAGCTTTTTCCTTTAATTTTTGGTAAAGTGAAGATTGGAGAATTAGGGATTGAAGACGCAAACATTTATTTAGTTAAGAAAGATAGTGTGAGCAACTACGATTTCCTATTTAAAAAGGAAGATGCTGATTCTTTAAAAACAAAAACTAAGCTTAACCTTTCTGAACTGGCAGATAAATTATTGAATCAGGCTTTAGATAAAATACCTGATGATATGAAGGTGGAACGCTTTTCTATCAATTTTGATGAGGATACCACGCATTTTAGTCTGTTTACAGAAATTGCCACTATTGATAACGGAGAAGTTAATTCTACCATTAAAGTAAATAAAAACGAAGCTGTTTGGCATGTAAACGGTACTGCTGACCCCTCAAATCAACAATTAGATTTAATATTATTTGCAGATAAAAAGAAAGTTGAATTCCCTTATTTGGAAAGGAAATTTGGCTTAAAATTGAGTTTTGATACCGTAAGAACAGTCATGACCAGTGCTGAAAAAGTAGGGAATGAATTTGAGATTGAAGGAAGTTGGTCTGTCAGTAATTTATTGATCAATCAAGCTAGAATAGCTTCAAACGATATCATCGTTAAAAACGGGACCATTGATGCAAAACTTTTAGTTGGAGATAATTATTTAGCATTAGACAGTTCTTCGGTAGTTTATTTAGGAAAGGCTCAAATGAACCCTTTTATAAAATATACCATCAGTCCGAATAAGATTTACGAAATGAAGTTGCATGCTTTTTCGCAACCCGCTCAGGATATTTTTGATGCTTTTCCGGTAGGTTTATTTGAATCTTTAGAAGGTATAAAAGTTAAAGGGACACTTAAATACGATCTTGATTTTTATTTAAATAGTAAGTTTCCTGATAAAGTAGTATTCAATTCTTCTTTAACAGGAGGTGATAATTTCGCAATAGAAAAATTTGGCAAGGTTAATTTCGCGAAAATAAATTCTGTTTTTACTTATACACCTTATGAAAAGGGAAAACCGGTTAGGCCAATTGTTGTTGGCCCTTCCAACCCTAATTATACACCGATCGAACAGATTTCGCCAAGTATCAGAAATGCATTGATGACATCAGAAGATCCATCTTTTTACAGCCATAAAGGATTTGTGGAAGAGTCTATCAGACAGTCTATCGCAACAAACTTTAAAGCTAAATCTTTTAAAAGAGGGGGTAGCACTATTTCCATGCAATTGGTAAAAAATGTTTACCTCAACAGGCAAAAAACAATTGCAAGGAAAATTGAAGAGATTTTGATTGTTTGGTTGATTGAAAATCAGCATATAAGTTCAAAATCTAGAATGTACGAGGTTTACCTCAATATTATTGAATGGGGAAGAAATGTTTATGGAATTGGTGAAGCTTCGCATTATTATTTTGGAAAAAGCCCTTCGCAACTCACTTTGGGCGAATCCATCTACCTTGCTCATATTGTTCCTAAGCCCAAATCTTCCTTATATTCTTGGCAATCAGATGGATCATTAAAATCATATTTAACAGGATACTATAATTTGATAGGACGATTAATGGTAAGGAGAGGCTATGCTACAAATGATAGCAGTAATTACGGCTTTTATGGTGTGAGGTTAAAAGAAAGCTTAAGAAAACAAATTTCTCCTTCAGATTTTGTGCCCGATAGTTTAGCTGATGATGAAGAAGGAGGTTTTTTCAACCTATTTAAGCCAACAAAAAGAGATACTGTAATAAAAAAGGAAACATTTCTTAAAAAAATATTCGGAAATCCTGAAATAAAACAGGATAGCACCCCAAAAGCTCCAAAAACCCCCAAGGAAATTAGACAAGAAAGAAGAAAGAGAGCGAGACAAGGAGATAATTAGAGTTTTTTCGATTTTTA
>JBDSHZ010000127.1:0-7420 GCA_039918235.1 Pelobium sp. | reverse complement strand
GCTGGTGTAAAGTCGTTTGTAATTACACAAGGAGATTTTCCCACAGAAAAATATCCTGATGCAAATTTTATTTGGGTAAAAGATAGCCTGAAAGCCATGCAGCAATTGGCGATTGATCACCGTGAGCATTATCATTATCCTGTGATTGGGGTAACAGGAAGTAACGGGAAAACAATTGTAAAAGAATGGCTTTTCCAGCTTTTGGCAACTGATTATAAAGTAGTGAGAAGTCCGAAAAGTTACAATTCTCAGATTGGTGTTCCGCTTTCAGTATGGCAGATGAGTGAGGAGGATGAACTGGCGATTTTTGAAGCAGGCATTTCAAAACCTGATGAGATGGAATTATTGGAGCAGATGATTCGGCCCAATATTGGTATCCTTACCAATATTTCTTCTCCTCATGATGAAGGCTTTAAAAATAGAGCTGAAAAACTAACAGAGAAATTAAAGCTTTTCAAAGATTCTGATGTCATCATCCTTAACAGTCAATATATCGGTGAAAGCCTGAAAAATAAAAAAACTTTTAGCTGGAGTTTAGATGGGGATGCAGATTTAAGAGTAATTGACATTGAAAAACAAGATAGAACTACCAATTTAAAAGCTATTTATAAACAGGAATTGATTGAAATCAAAATTCCTTTCAACAATTTAGTGTCCATTGAAAACGCAGTGATATGCTGGGCTACTCTGCTGTACTTAAATGTTAATCAGAAAGTGATTTGTAGAAGAATGTCACATCTTTTAGCAGTAAAAATGCGCTTAGAGCTAAAAAGTGGTATTCATCATTCTTCTATTATTGACGATTCCTATAACTCTGATTATTCTTCTTTAGATATTGCAATTGATTTTTTAAACCAGCAGCAACAGCATCCTACTAAAACTTTAATCCTTTCCGATATACATCAGACAGGAATTCCTGCTAATGAGTTGTATCAAAATGTCGCACAACTTTTAGCGCATAAAGGAGTAGATAAATTTATAGGAATAGGAGAGGAGCTGTTAAGCCATCAGGAATATTTTAAGATTAAATCTTGGTTTTATAAGAGTACAGATGATTTCTTAGAAAATCATGACCGTCAATTGTTTAGAAATGAAACTATTCTGATAAAAGGAGCCAGGCAGTTTGAGTTTGAACGCATCAGTCAGGTTTTGACGCAGAAAGTTCACGATACCGTATTGGAGATTAATTTAAATGCACTTACCCATAACTTAAATCATTATAAATCTAAACTTTCCCCTGGCGTTAAGCTAATGGCGATGGTAAAGGCTTTTGCTTACGGAAGTGGCAGTGATGAAATTGCAAATCTGTTACAGCACAACAGTGTGGATTATCTGGCTGTTGCATACGCAGATGAAGGCGTTTCTTTAAGGCAAGCTGGGATAAAGATACCCATTATGGTATTGAGTCCGGAGGTTTCTTCATTTGAAACCATGCTGAGCCATCAGCTAGAACCTGAGATTTATAGCTTCAGAATTTTACATGCTTACGCCGATTTTTTAGTTTCGGAAAATGTAACTTCTTATCCAGTACATATTAAATTAGATACGGGTATGCACCGTTTAGGTTTTAATTCTTCCGATATAGAAAAGTTAGGTGATTTTTTAGCGAAGAGTGAAGTGCTAAAAGTGAAGAGTGTGTTTTCACATTTGGCAGCAAGTGATAGTGATGTACATGTTGATTACACCAAACAGCAGTTTAAGACTTTTGACGAGGGTGTGAAAACCTTAGAAAGTAAATTAAACTATTCTTTTATGAAGCATATTTCCAATACTTCTGCCATTACTAAATGGCCCGAAGCGCAATATGATATGGTACGTTTGGGAATTGGATTATATGGCGTAGAAAGTTTGATAGCAGAACGCAATTCATTGCAAAATGTAGCCACCCTAAAAACCACTATTTCACAAATTAAATATTTGAAAAAGGGTGATACTGTGGGTTATGGCAGAAAGGGAGTGATGTTAAGAGATGGGAAAATTGCTACCGTAAAAATTGGCTATGCAGATGGCTATGCTAGGATTTTAGGAAACGGGGTAGGCACAATGATGATTAATAACCAGGAAGTGCCCACCATTGGAAATATTTGTATGGACATGACCATGTTAGACTTGACCGATATTGAAGTTAAGGAAGATGATGAAGTCATTGTTTTTGGTGCAGCACTTTCAGTTTATGAGGTTGCTGAAAAAATGAACACCATCCCTTATGAAGTGCTCACTAACATTTCTCAAAGGGTTAAAAGAGTGTATTTTTATGAATAATTATTAAAAGGCTAAAAGTTAAAGGCACAAAGCTTAAGCTAAAAAACTATATTATGAGAAGAATTTTTAGAGCGCTATTTAATTATTTCATTAAAGGATTATTGGTGGTACTTCCTTTAGGTGCGGCTTTCTTTCTGGTTTTCTGGGCATTTTCTTCTGTTGATGATGCGTTAAACTTAAGCGAGCGGATTTTTGTGAATCCTTCCACAGGATTGCCTTTATATATTCCAGGGCTAGGGATAGCTTCTGTAATTGTGGTAATTGTTTTTACTGGAATTGTTGCCACTTATTTAATTACAGAACCCATTTATAATTGGTTTAGTAAATGGCTGAATAAGTTGCCCATCTTCAAGTTTATTTATTCATCTATTAAAGATTTAACAGAGGCCTTTGTTGGTGACGATAAAAAATTAAATGAACCTGTTTTGGTAGAAGATAGCCATGGCTTCAAAAGAATTGGCTTTTTAACTCAGAAAGACATGACTGCTTTTGGATTGAAGGGTGAGGTTGCAGTTTATTTCCCGTGGTCTTATTCTTTTGCAGGTCAGGTGGTAATTGTGAAAGCAGATAGCGTAACGCCTTTGAAAATATCATCTGCTCAAGCGATGAAATTCATCGTTTCTGGAGGCGTAAGTTCCATAAATTAGGGTTTTACTTTATAACGGATAAAACCGGTTGAAATTCCAAATCTCATAAAAGCGTATTGATCTTGAAAATAAATATTGTAAGGATCTTCCCCATAATAACCTACAGTAGCCATTAAAAATACATTCTGCATAAAAGGTAAACTGTAATTGGCTGTAACTTCTAAATTCAGTCTTTTTTTAAGGTTGAAAATTTTTGAATTTGAGAGTTTATTGACAGCATAAGAAAAATCGGTATTGATCCTCAAATATTCCTTTTCTAATTTCTGAGCACTTTTTTCAGGAGAATCGACTCTTTTTTTCTTTCTGTTTTTAAAATCATAAAAAGCATATTTCCTCCAAGAAAAATTATAAAGCAACCTGGTAAATCCAAAATCATCTTCCAAAGCTTTTTCATAAGCAAACCATTTATTCCATTGGAGCCCAAACCGGTGATTATAGGAATCATAATTTTCTTGCGCATCATGATTGCTAAAGTTCCCAAAGCGGTAAGAAGCAGTGAGGTAATTGGTGCTAAAATTCCCATTGTAGGTATTGATGCTTCCATCTGGATTTACTGCTGCTGCGTCCTGTCCGTTAGAATGATGGGTAAAACCGAGTTCAGCATATTTATAATGCTCTTTATTCTGATTTAACCTGATATAAGTGCTTCCACCTAGTCTAAAACTCGGTGTCCTTACACCGGCAGATTTTTCGTTTCTCACCCTAACCGTAAATTCTGGAATTACAGCAAAAGCTACAGGAGAATTCCTTGTCCCCAAAAGCATGTAAGTCGTGGTTAATTTTCCAGAAAGAATATACTTGGAAGGAGCTCCAATTTCACTATAGGGAGAAGTGTAAGAAAACTCTGAATTTTCTTTATAACGATCTAAATATTCCTGATTTATAGAATCTTTATTTTGGGCTAAAAGACCCAAATTTGCAGTAAACACTAGACAAATAATTAATAGAAAGCTATTTTTAGGCATAAAATGAAATGATATAAAAAAAGCCAGAAATTCTGGCTTTTAATTAAAAATTAGGTTTCAATACATATTTATCATAAAATCTGAAAATATGTTCTGCAGCTTCTTCAGCGGTATCAACCATTCTGAAAAGGTTTAAATCATCTGGGTTTATATTATGCTCTTGCTCTAGCATGGTATTTTTAATCCAGTCTATTAAGCCTCCCCAATAGCTCTTTCCAATCAACACGATAGGGAATTTAGCAATTTTGCCGGTTTGTATAAGGGTAAGCGCTTCAAACAGCTCGTCCATGGTGCCAAAACCGCCTGGTAAACCAATATAACCTTGAGAATATTTCATAAACATCACCTTACGGATGAAGAAATAATCAAATTCTAATACTTTATCTCTATCAATATACCTGTTGTGAAATTGTTCAAAAGGTAACTCAATGTTTAAACCAACGGATTTTCCACCAGCTTCATAAGCTCCTTTATTACCAGCCTCCATAATTCCAGGTCCGCCACCTGTGATCACCCCATAACCTCGTTCAGTTAACAACCTGCCAACTTCCACCGCCATTTTATAATATTCGCTTTCGGGGCTGGTTCTTGCTGAACCAAATATGGAAACACAAGGACCTATTTTGGCCAGTTTTTCAAATCCGTCAACAAATTCAGCCATGATCTTAAAGATCTGCCATGAATCTGTTACTTTAATCTCTTGCCACGTTTTATTTTCAAACGCACTTCTTATTTTGTCTTCACCTGTCATGTTATTATTTTAAATTCAATTTAGCCTAAGCTATTTTGGCTTGCTTGTTAGAAATGAGTAATAAGCCAATAAATGTAATCATTCCATTGATTAATATCAGTTCATTATCAAAAACGTAGCCACCCATTAAAGTTTTCGAATTTGCATTCAAGAAATAACAAATTGCAGGTGATAATAGGCATACAACAGGAACAAATTTATCATAAACACCACGTTTTTTCATAAACAGCCCAAAAGAATATAAGCCCAATAATGGACCATAAGTATAGGAAGCTACCGTGAAAATGGCACTTACTACTGCTTTGTTATTCACCTCGTTAAATAAAATAACTGTTAAAAACATCAGGACTGAAAAAGCCACATGTACCAAATGTCTTGTATTGATGCTTTTTGTTGAATTGATATCTGCTTTTTTGTCAAAACCCAAGAAATCAACACAAAAAGAAGTAGTTAAAGCCGTTAAAGCCGAATCTGTTGTGGCGAAAGTAGCGGCAGTTAATCCTAACATGAATACAATTGCAGGAATTAAGGTAAGATGATTGAGCGCAATTTCTGGAAAAAGAAAATCTGTTCTTGGGCTACCAGTTGCATCAGTAGGGATTGCAATTCCGTTTTTGCTTGCATATACATATAACAATGCGCCAACACTTAAAAAGAAGATATTAATCAATACAAAAATCCCTGTAAAGGTGAACATGTTTTTTTGTGCTTCTCCAATATTCTTACAGCTTAAGTTTTTCTGCATTAAATCCTGGTCTAAGCCTATCATGGCAATGGTCACAAACATACCGCCAATGAGCTGTTTACTTACATGGAATTTATTTCCAAGAAAATCGTTCACAAAAAATATTTTGGAATAACCTGAATTTTTAATGGTATCAAAAGCTTCTATTACGCCTAAATCTAAACTGTTGCAGATAAAGTAAATGGTAAGAACAACCGATAAAACCAGAAAAGTAGTTTGCAGGGTATCGGTAATAATAATGGTTTTTAAACCACCTTTAAAAGTATATAACCATATGAGTGTTAAGGAAATTAATACCGTTGCAAAAAATGGAATTCCGTAGCTGTCAAAAATGAATTTCTGTAATACAATAACTACTAAATACAACCTGAATGCAGAGCCAATGGTTCTGCTCATTAGAAATATGCCTGCTGCTGTTTTGTAGCTTACCGTACCTAGCCTTTTTTCAATATATCCATATATGGAAGTTAAATTCATGCGGTAATAAAGTGGGAGTAGTACTGTTGCCACTACAATAAAACCTATTGCATTACCTAATACAAACTGAAAATACTCAAATTGATGTCCGGCTAATGAACCAACCTGCCCGGGTACAGAGATAAAAGTGACCCCGCTTAATGCCGTACCAATCATTCCAAAGGCCACTAAATACCATTTTGAATTTCTGTTGGCAATAAAAAAGGTAGTGTTATCCGATGATTTTTTTGAGGTGACGAATGATATGATAATCAGCATCAAAAAATAACCGATGATAAAAGCTAAGAGAATATTAGGTGACATAAGGCTTTACGGGATTTATAACAATGGTATGATTTAAAATCAATCGCTAATTAGCATTAAATTTTTAATTTAGCAAAATGAATTTTTCCTCTAAACTATTAGAGAATGCTGTAAACGAATTTGGAAAATTACCGGGAATAGGTCAGAAAACGGCTTTAAGGCTAGTTTTGCACCTTCTTAATCAGGATACAGCCTCCGTAGAAAAATTCAGTAATACTTTAATACATCTTAAAAATAATATCAGATTCTGCAAAAGCTGTCATAATATTTCAGATCATGATCTTTGCGAAATATGTGCATCACCAAAAAGAGAACATTCCCTAATTTGTGTGGTAGAAGATAGTAGGGATGTGATGGCTATTGAAAACACACACCAATATAATGGAGTTTATCATGTTTTAAACGGGTTAATCTCGCCAATGGATGGCGTTGGTCCTAGTGATTTGACGATAGACTTATTAGTAAACAGGGTAAAGGGGAATCCTATAGATGAAGTGATTTTTGCCATTAGCGCAACTATGGAGGGAGATACTACTATTTTTTATCTTCATAAAAGATTAAAAGACGAGCAGATTAAGATGAGTACTTTGGCTAGAGGAATTGCTTTTGGAGGCGAGATTGAATATGCAGATGAATTAACTTTAGGAAGATCCATTACCACCCGAGTTCCTTATGAAAATGCACTTAGCAAATAGCCATTGAAAAGTTCAATTATTTTAAAATTTTGATATGAGTTTAAAAGGTAAAGTTGTTGTGATTACCGGTGCATCTAGCGGAATTGGCGAATCTTGTGCTTATGAGTTTGCCAAACGAGGCGCTCATGTAGTGCTTGCTGCCCGTCAGTATGTGAAGCTGTGTGAAATCACCCAGAAAATTCATGATGAATACCACGTAAAAACACTTGCTGTACAAACAGATGTTAGTGTGGAGGATGATTGCCGCCATTTAATGCAACAGGCCATTACAACTTTTGGGCAGATTGATGTTTTGATCAATAATGCTGGTATTTCTATGCGGGCTTTGTTTAAAGACTTGGATTTAGAAGTGTTAAAAAAAGTAATGGACATTAACTTTTGGGGAACTGTTTATTGTACCAAATACGCTTTAGATGAGCTTTTGAATAGAGGAGGCTCTGTTGTGGGTGTTTCATCAATTGCGGGCTTTAAAGGATTGCCTGGGCGTACCGGTTACTCTGCTTCTAAATTTGCCATTAACGGTTTTTTTGAATCGCTACGTACAGAAAATCTAAAAAATGATCTCCACGTAATGG
>JBDSHZ010000126.1:0-35754 GCA_039918235.1 Pelobium sp. | reverse complement strand
TTCCTGATACAGTGATGGAAAGAAATGTTAGAAAACCAGGAGCTTGTCTTAATGTTAATGGCTGGATCTCCTCCGTCATAGCGTGAAAATGAAAATCCTGAATAACTCCAATAATAGTTCCTTCCTTTGTCTTTTGGATGAATCTTTTCCCGATGGCCTCCTGAGGATTTTTAAAACCTAATATTTTCAATGTAGCCTCATTAATTATCATTGATTCATATTTATCGTTAAAGTTTTTTGAGAAATTTCTCCCTGCCAATAACTTAATCTGGTATTGATTTAGGAAATCATCATCTACAAAATAAGCATCCGATTGAAATTCCTTTTTCAAATCATTAGCACCTGCTATCTCTACAGGAAATTTTCTATTCGGTTTTCCTGGAATATAAGATGCAAAGCTAGCTTCAGTTACTGTTGGTATTTCTTTTAACTGGGCTTTTATAGCTTCCATGTGGTCAAGTACTCTTTGGTCATACTGAAAATCAATCACCAGCATATGGTCTTTTTTAAAACCTAATTTTTGGTTTTTCATGAAATTGATTTGTCGCTGAATGAGTATGGTTGAAATGATGAGCACTATGGCAATACAAAACTGTACAACTACCAACGTTTTTCTTATAGAATAACCTTTTAGGTGGTCAATTGCAGTTCCTTTAAGGCTATTTACAGATTTAAATGAGGAAAGAAAAAATGCAGGATATACACCGGAAAGTAAGCCAACTAATAGGGAGAGAAGAAAAAGTAATCCAATAGCCTTAAGCTTTTGATTGATGGAAAAACTTACATCAGAGTTTATAAGGTGATGAAAAATAGGATTAAGCAATAAGGCTAACACCAATGCAATTGCAAACGAAATAAAACAAATGATAACGGCATCGCTCAAAAATTGGATGACTAATTGTTGTTTAGAGGCTCCCAAAACTTTTCTTACGCCAATTTCTTTTGTTCTTTGTAAAGAGAATGCAGTAGTGAGGTTGATAAAGTTAAAACAGGCAATAAATAAGACCAGAATAGCAATTATTGAAAATGCATAAATATGAGTAATGTCACCATGATCAGTGCTTCCAGCTTTACTGCCTCTAGCTTTTCCTTTTAAATAAACATCTTTTAAAGGTTCTAAAGCTAATGTTTGGGTGATATTAGCTTGTGCGTTATGTCTTTTTATAAAACCCGGAAGTTCCGCGTCTAATTTTTTAATAGAGGCATCCTTTTGTAGTAATAGATAAGTATTAAAACCGTAACGGTTCCAGTTGGTGTCCCAACCTGAATTTCCTTCTATTCCTATCAGACTTGAAATGGACAGGATGATATCTCTTCTAAAATGAGAATTTGTTGGAATATCCTTCATCACTCCGGTTACTGTGGCCTGTTGATTTCCGTTGAGTGTCAAAGTTTTGCCTAAACAATCTGTTGTTCCGAAATATTTATTGGCCGCGGATATGGAAAGCACCATATCAAAAGGCGCATTAAAAACCGTTTTGGGGTTGCCGGCAATTAATGGGAAACTAAAAACAGAAAATAGGCTTGAATCGGCGTAAGCTAAAGGAACTGTACCATAATTTTCCTGACCTTTTTGAATAATATAATCATCTAAGAAAATCCTAACTGATGCTTTCACTTCTGGAAAATCTGTTAGCATGGCTGGCCCCATTGCTGCTGAAGCACTTTCATAATTCACACCTTCAGGTTTCTTCTCATCAGTAACCAACCTGTAAATCTGTTCTGATTGATGAGGACCAGTATCATGGCTCAATTCAAAATTAACATACAGGAAGGCGAAATAGCAAATACATAAACCAATAGACAATCCAATCAGATTGATAACCGAAAAAAACTTGTATTTTCTCAGATAGCGAAAAGAGGTATTGATATAGTTTTTGATCATATTTTTTGTTTTAGGGAAATCAGAGAACGGAAGTCAGTTATCGGACTTTCATCTTCTGACAACTGATTTCTGACAGCCGATTTCAGTTTTCTCATATCTGATTTCTGTTCTCTCACTTCTATTCCGTTCTTAAACTTTTAACTGGATTTTCATTTGCAGTTTTGAGTGTTTTAAAGCTCATGGTAAGCAGGGCTATCAATATCATCCCTACACCGCTGATTAAAAACAGCCACCAGCTCAATTCTGTTCGGTAAGTGAAATCTGCCAACCATTGATTTACGCCCCACCACGCTATTGGTAAAGCAATAACGAATGCCAAGCCTACCAAAGTGAGAAAATCAACACACAACAGTTTTGTTAACTGCATTACGGATGCACCCAAAACCTTTCTTACTCCTATTTCTTTGGTTCTTTTTTCTGTGGTATAAATCACTAATCCCAATAAGCCCAAACAACTGATGAGGATGGAAAGACCGGTTGCCCAATTTAATAAGGAGGCTATTTTGGTTTCTCCTTCATAAAATCTTTTCACAGCATCATCCACGAAAGTAAATTCAAAATCTTCTTCTGGGTAAACTTCTTTCCATGCGGTATTCACTTTTGCAATGGCTGCAGACCAATTTTCTGGATGGTCTTTTTGCAGAGAAACATGAATAAATTGAAACCGGCTATAGTTCTGCCTGTCCCAATCGCCAATTAAAGCCATTGGTTCAATTCCAGAACGTAAAGAACGTTGGTTAAAATCTGCGATTACCCCAACTATTTGTACCGGCGTACTCATTCCACCATTTAAATATTTGCCGATAGCGTCTTTTGGGTTTTTGAAGCCCATTGTATGAAGCATGGTCCCATTGATTACATATTCTTTGGTAGTGTCTGAAAGCAAGTTTCTGCCAGCCAAAAGCTTCAAATGATATAAATTGAGATAGCTGGTATCGCCATAAATAAATTGAACTTCAGTATGAATTTCCTTTTTGCCATCTTTAAAATCAATATCGGTGGAATGTATACCGTATGATGCAGGAGCATTGCCTCCCAAACTTGAACTAGTGAATTGTGGAATGGCTTTGATTTTCTGCAACAGCAATTCCCTTTTATTAAAATCTTGATCACTCCATGGAGTTCTTACATATCCAATAGCATCAGTTTTGAAGCCCATATCTTTATTTAATAGGTAATGGATTTGCTTGCCCACCAGTAAAGTTGCCATTATGAAAACTTGGGCAATCACAAATTGGAATACCGTTAAAGATTGGCGGACTCTTGATTTGCCCTGCCCTGAAATCTCTTGGCCTTTTAATACCGAAATCGGTTTGAACCTTGTTAGTACAAAAGCAGGATATAATCCTGATAAGGTAGAGACCAAAAGAATTAATAAAATCATAAAAAGGATAATGACCGGATTGGACAAGAAGCCAAAGGTTAATCCTGTTGGCAGAAAATCAGCAAAAACTTTAAGAGATAATGCCACTAAAACCAATGATACTAAAGCAGAGAAAAAAGTGAGTAAAAAGGTTTCTCCCATGAACTGGGTTATTAATTGCCTTTTTGAGCTTCCCAATGTTTTACGGACACCAATTTCTTTTGCCCTTTGTGTTGCTTGAGCAGTGTTGAGGTTGATAAAATTAATGCAGCCTAACAGCAATAAAAATGCAGCTACAAAAACTAAACTGATCAGTACCTTTTTGCTGGCTTGCGCTTCACCAAAATCAAATGCACCATAATCAGTATTGAAATGGATATCATTTAAAGGCTGCAAATAAAATTCAGTACTAGCACCATATTTTTTTGAATCTTCTGATTCATGTTTTTTTGCTAGAGCCAGCAATTGCTTATTTAAGCTGGATTTGCTGTTTTGATTATTCAGTTTCAAGAATAATTGTGTGGAAGAGCTGGTGCTGTTCCAATTATCGTTGGTTAAATCTTGTTTCAATTCAGTTTGAAGTCCTGTTTTTAACGAAATAAATTCTTTGAAAACCAGGTCGCTTCTTTGTTTCAAATCGGCCACCACGCCAGAAACTTTGGTGCTTATAGAATCATTGTAAACAATGGTTCTGCCAATTACTTGCGCTGGACTTAAGTTAGGGAAATATTTCTCTGCCCTGCTGGATGTTAAAACCACTTCATTTGGTGCTGTTAAAGCAATATCCGGTGTCCCGGCCAACCATTCATAATTAAACAACTGGAAATAATGGTTATCTGCATAAATTACACTTTCTGGATTTTTAAAGCTGATTTCAGCTTTCTGATTTTCCACTTTTGAAGGTTCAGCCAAAAATAAGATACTCGCGTTTTGAACGCCCGTCATTCCTTTCTCTACAATTTTAGTGAGCGGAACGGCAACACCAGAGTTGTAACTGTCTCCTTCTTTGTCCTTGAAATGAGAAGTAACACGATAGATCAAGTCACCATTTTTATGGAAAGTATCAAAGGTACTTTCGTAATAAACCATCATCCCAATAATTAGTGACGCACTGATACCAATGGAAAGACTGATGATATTGATGAAAGAGAAAACTTTACTCTTCCAAATGTTTCGCCAAGCGATTTTAATGTAGTTTTTGATCATTGTTTTTTTATTTAAGGAAATCAGCTAACAGAAGTCAGAAATCAGGCTTATAAACCGTATTAAATTAAATCTCAATGCTGTTTTCCCATTTCCATCTTCTCATATCTCATTTTTGTTCTCTGACTGCCGACATCTCACTTCTGATTTCTCACTTCTGACTTCTGTTCTCTGATTTCTGACTTCTGTTCTCTGATTTCTGACTTCTGATATCTTTCTTCTCATTTCTGTTCTCTATTCCGTTCTTAAACTTTTAATCGGGTTTGCCAACGCCGCTTTGATGGCCTGAAAGCTCACCGTGAGTATGGCAATTGCCACAGATATGAAGCCGGTGGTTAGGAATACTGTCCATCCAATAGCAATTCTGTATTCATACGCACTTAGCCAATCGTTCATTACCCACCACGCAATTGGTGAGGCAATGAAAAAAGCGATGATGACCAATTTTAGAAAATCTTTAGAAAGTAGCGCTGCCACTCCCAAAACGGGAGCGCCCAGTACCTTCCGGACACCAATTTCTTTACGTCTTTGTTCAGTGGTATAAGCTGCTAAAGCAAACAAGCCTAAGCAAGCAATAAATATGGTAAGCCCTGAGAATAAACTGCTTAGCGCACCCATTCTTTCTTCACCTTCAAATTTCAGCTGGTATTCCTCATCAGTGAATTTATAATCAAAGGGATAGGTTGGGTTATATTTTTTGAAAATACCCTCTGCCAATTTTAGGTTTTGAGCTACTGTATTATTTGGATTCAATTTGTAGTTGATGTAATTGAACCAACTGCTTGGCCCCATAATCATTAAAGGTTGAATAGGTTCATAAGGCGATCCTAAAATAAAATCCTTCACTATTCCTACCACATGCAATTCATCTTCTCCATTTCTAATGATAGCCCCAATAGGGTTTTGCAACTTCATTGTTTTTACCGCCTGCTCATTCAAGATGATTGCTGTAGAATCTGTTGGGTATTGATAAATATCTATATCCCTGCCGGCAACTAGCTTCACACCTGTGGTAGCTAAAAAATCAGCATCAGCACTTAACCAAGCAAAGTCTAATTTTTCATCTGCTTTTGTACTTCCAATCCAAGAGAATCCCCAACCGTCACTGCCTCCATTTGCAAGCGATCCCATAGATTTAGTAACTGCTGTTGCCACGCCACTATTGATCAGTTCTTGTTTCACCAACTCATAATGCTTTTTCAATTCTCCGTCCATAGCAGTATAAACCAAATTATCTTTATTAAAACCGGAATCGCGGGACTGTGCGTATGCTACCTGTCTTTTAATAACAATGGTGGAAATGATCAGCAGGATGGCGATAGTGAATTGAATGACTACCAATATTTTTCTTGGGTTAAAAAAAGCGTGTGTTGATTTAAGCGTCCCTTTCAAAACTTTTATCGGTTGGAAAGCCGATAGGAAGAATGCAGGATAACTACCCGCCAGAATTCCGGTGATGAAAATGAAAGCGATCAATAAAAGCCAAAAAACAGGATTGAAATAAGGTATGCTTAAGCTTTTCCCGACTAAAATATTAAATGAAGGAAGAAAGCATAGCGCCAATAACAAAGCGAGGATTGCGGCAATGAAAGTTAGGATGATAGATTCGCTAAGAAACTGAAAAACTAATGACGCTCTGCCAGCTCCCGCCACTTTTCTGACCCCAACTTCTTTCGCTCTTTTTTCACTCCTTGCAGTACTTAAGTTCATGAAATTGATGCAGGCTATCAACAAAATAAAAATAGCTATTCTCCCCATCCGCCAAACGTTTGAAATTTCTCCATCTATCAATTTCCCATTAGCTGCTTTGGAATAAAGTCGCCATTTATTGGCAGGGTGCAAAAGAATTTTTGTTGGCGTAGGATTTCCAGAATCTTTGGTATGCCTCACGATGGTATTTTCTATTTTTGCATTTAAAGAAGCCCATTTAACGCCAGGTTTTACCAATACATAGGTTTTGTAATTATTGGCTGTCCAAGATGTGTTCTCCGGCTCGTCTTTTAATAAAATGGAGTAGGGCAAAATATATTCTAAATCATGAAACCTGCTGTTTTCAGGAATATCTTTTATCACCGCAGTCACCATTCTGTTATCATTGCTATCCAGAAGAAGTGTTTTCCCAACTGCATCTGGTATTCCAAATAATTTTACTGCCAATTTTTCTGTGATAACAATTCCACTATTGTTTGTTAAAGCAGTAGCAGCATTTCCCGAAATAAAGGGTAATCCAAAGACAGTAAAAAAACCAGGATCAGCGATGGCACCTTCAATATTGATCTTTTTTTCTCCGGCAGTAAGTAGATAAGTGTTTTTTGTAAAACGCACTGCATCTTCAATCTCAGGATAATCGGCTTTAAGAGCTGGAGCTAAAGGCCCGGGAGTGGAACTCCAAATCGATGGTTTTCCATCAAAACTATCACTGCTATAAACCTGACCTAACCTATCGGTAGTTGAGTAAATACGGTCATAGTTCAGTTCATTCTGAACCCATAATGCAATGAGCATTGTTGCGGCAATTCCAACAGCCAATCCCACAATATTGATGAGGGCATAGGTCTTGTTCCTAAAAAGATTCCGCCAAGCGATTTTAAAATAGTTCTTGATCATTGTTTTTTGTTTAAGGAAATCAGCTAACAGAAATCAGGCTTGTAAACCGGATTAAATCTCAATTCTATTTTCCAATTTCCATTTTCTCATATCTCATTTTTGTTCTCTGACTGCCGACCTCTGATATCTGTCCTCTCACTTCTGTTCTCTGTTTTCTGACTTCTGTTTTCTCATATCTTACTTCCCATTTCTACTGCGTCCTTAAACTTTTAACCGGATTGGCCAATGCGGCTTTAATCGCTTGGTAACTGACGGTCAACACAGCAATCATCATCGCTAGCAATCCAGCTAATACAAAACTTACCCATCCAATATCAATACGATAGGTATAATCTCGAAGCCATTTACTCATTGCCCACCAACTAATAGGTACTGCGATGAGGATGGCGATGAACACCAACACTACAAATTCTTTAGAAAGCAACTGAACTATACTGCCGATACTTGATCCTAGAACTTTGCGTATGCCGATTTCCTTAGAGCGGTTTTGAGCCATGTATGCGGCCAGTCCAAAGAGGCCTAAACAGGAAATAAAAATGGTGAGTCCGGCAAATAGGGAAGACAAGGACGCAATTTGCTTTTCGTCCTTAAATTTTTTTGCATATTCTTCATCCACAAATTGATAAGAGAAAGGATAAGCACTATTGTATTTTTTAAATACTTGCTCAACCATACCCAAGTTTTTTCGGGCACTATTATTTTCGTTTAAACGCAAGAGTGTATTGTAATTATAGTTTTGATAAGCCAATACAACCATCGGGTTCACCTCTTTATAGGGTGATCCGATAATGAAATCTTTAAACACCCCTACAATAGTGAGTGGTTTTTCACCCCTCATGAGGATTTTCCCAACAGGGTCTTTAATTCCAGTTTTCCTTAAAGCTGTTTCATTGATCATCACAGAAGTACTATCACTTGGAAATTGATTGAAATCTATATCGCGTCCACTAATAAGATGCAAGCCCATTGTCTTTATAAAATCACCGTTAGTTCTATAGATGGAAAAGCTTAAATTCTCCGACTCTTTATCCATACCCTCCCATTTATAACCAGTGCCATTGCTAGCATCTTGAGTAACGCCGAATCCAGTTTTACTAATGGCTGTAATGGCCCCCTTATTCAGAAGCTCTGTTTTAATGAGATGGAAGTTTTTATCAATATCGCCTTCAATGGGCACTTCCAACAATTGGTTAAGCTGGTAACCTGTATCCCTACTTTGTACAAAATTGATTTGTCGGGAAATAACCATGGTGCTCACCACCAGGATAATGCCTACCGAAAACTGAATCACCACCAGAACTTTACGAGGGTTAAAGCCGGTAGTGACATGCTTGAGTGAACCTTTTAATACTTTGATGGGGATAAAAGAAGAAAGCATAAAAGCGGGATAGCTACCAGCCAATAGTCCCGTAAGTAATATAAAACTTCCTAGGCCAATCCATAGCAATGGATTGAAAAAATTGATTACAAGTGACTTTTCAAGGAGCTGGTTAAAAAATGGTAAACATAAGGCTGCCATTGCCATTGCTATAATGCCTGCAATGAATGAAAGAAGGATAGACTCGCATAAAAACTGACCTATTAAACCCGCCCTTCTGGCCCCAACAACTTTTCTAATCCCTACTTCATTTGCTCTTTTCTGGCTCTGGGCGGTACTTAAATTCATGAAATTGATACAAGCAATCAATAATATAAGTCCCCCGATGATTGCTACCAAGTTTACCATTTCAATGCGTCCGCCTGCAACTACACCATTCTCAAAACGTGAATATAAATGCCATTTGCTGATGGGGTGAAGGAAAATTTCTGTTTTTGCTTCTGGAGAATATTTTAAAATTTCATCTTTTATTTTGAGATTGAATTTATCGATGGAGGTATTAGGTTGTAGCTGCACATAGGTATAAAAAGTGTTGTTTCCCCAAGAATTATTATTGCTGTACAAGTTTTCATTCACTTGTAATGAAACCAGGTATTCAAAATCAAATTCCGTATTGGAAGGGAGATTTTTTAATACCCCTGTTATTTTATAACTATCCTTGTTGTCTATTTTTATGATCTTATTCATGGGGTCAGTATTCCCGAAAAGATTTGTTGCCAGTTTTTCGGTAATGACAATGCTGTTAACATCATCCAATGCATGAGTGTAATTTCCCTGCAGCAATGGAAAACTGAACATGCTCAAAAATGAACCGTCAACATCATTTCCTTTAGCTTTAATGCTTTTATCGCCATAACTGAATAAACGATCTGTACTCCAATAGATACGGGCTGTATGTTTTACTTCAGGAAAATCTTTTGCTAAGGCATTGCCTAAAGGCCCTGAAGTGATATCCCAAGTATAAATCTCACCCGGACCCTGACTACGGTTATAGACTTTGTATAAAGATTTTTCATTGGCATGAAACCGTTCAAAACTTAATTCGTTCTGTATCCAAGTACCAATAAGAATAACTGCCGCCATTCCAATGGCCAGTCCTGATAGGTTAATTGCAGTAAAACCTTTATTCTTTAAAAGGTTGCGCCAAGCGATTTTAAAATAGTTCTTGATCATTGTTTTTTTATTTAAGGAAATCAGCTAACAGAAGTCAGAAATCAGGCTTATAAACCGTATTAAATTAAATCTCAATTCTGTTTTCCCATTTCCGTTCTCTGATATCTGTCTTCTCATTTCTGTTCTCTATTCCGTTCTTAAACTTTTAATAGGATTTGCCAATGCAGCTTTAATCGCTTGAAAGCTGATGGTGATCATCGCAATTGTCAAAATGAGCAAACCTGCCACAACAAATATCCATACCGAAATATTTATATGATAGGCGAAATCCTGCAACCATTTGTTCATGGCAAACCACGCCAATGGAAAGGCAATGAGACAGGCAATAAATACCAGCTTCAAGAAATAACCTGACAGCAACGCCACTAATTGAGAAACATTGGCACCTAAAGTTTTACGGACTCCTATTTCTTTGGTACGTTGTTCTGCAGTGAAAGTAACCAAGCCAAATAAACCTAAACAGGCTACGAAAATGGTCAATGCAGAGAAAATCCCTAAAATTTTTCCGGTTTTCTGTTCGGAAGAATAAACCTTATTGAAATCATCATCTAAAAAGGAATAAGAAAATGCTTCTTCCATATTAAAGCGCTCCCATTTCTGGGATATCAAAGAAATTAGACCCGCTACATCAGTTGGTTTCACTTTAATAATTAAGCCCGGACTATGTCTTAATATCATCATCATAGGACCAATTTTCTCATGAAGGGATTTGAAATTGAAATCTTTCACTACTCCCAACACTTGATAAGAAGAGAAAGAATTTTCTTCGCTACTGGTGAAGTAATTTATTTTTTTACCAACTGCATTTTCACCCCATCCATAAAGATTAGCCAAAGATTCGTTGACAATCACACCTGCGGAATCTGTAGGGAAATCCTTTGAAAAATTTCTTCCAGAAGACAGTTCCATGCCCAATGTAGGAAGGTATTTTTCATCTACTTCGTAAATATTTGTTCTTCTAATAAATGTTTTATCACCTTCAGGAAAGGTAGATGCCATATTAGAGTTGGTGGGGCCAACTGGAACAAAAGCAGAATTAGAAATACTTAAAACTCTTGGGTCATTTGCAAGTTCATTTTTAAGTATTTCCTTTTTATCACCTAATAAATAGGTGTTTCTGAGTACTAAAACCTGCTCTTTATTAAATCCTAACTTTTTATTTTGGATAAAGGCTAATTGCTTGTAAACTACTATGGTTCCAACAATGAGCAGGACAGACACAAAAAATTGAAATACCACTAATCCGCTTCTTAGACTCACATTTTTTTGATTAGCATTGAATTTGCTTTTTAATACTGCTAAAGGTTGATATGAGGATAGGAATAACGCAGGATAACTACCTGCTAAAACACCAATTACCAAACCTGAAATGATCAAAATAATGATGTTTGATACAGTGAATAGCATATTTAAACTGAGTGATTTATCAGCCAGTTGATTGAAAATGGGCAGTGAAAGTTTTACCAATGCCAACCCAATGATTAAAGCAATGAATGCCAAGAAAACTGATTCGAATAAAAACTGTTTAATTAAATCAAAAGGTGAGGAACCCATTACCTTACGCATGCCCACTTCCTTAGCTCTTTTTGATGCACCTGCAGTAGAAAGGTTCATGAAATTGATACAGGCAATTAATAACATGAAAATTGCTATCGCACTAAAAATATAGACATATTGGATATTTCCGCCCGGCTCTAAACCATTTGTAAAATCCGAACGCAAATGAATAGCTGTTAAAGGTTGGAGATGAAGGCTTATGTCGTTTCCTTTTGCTCTAAATTCCTGAATATTCATGCCCATTGCCACTTTCATCTGTGAACTCATGTATTTATCCAAAAATGTTGAAAGTTTAGCCTCTAGCTTTTGATAATCATAGCCTTTAGGAAGTACCAGATAAGTGTAAAAACTACCTGAAAGATAAGAGTCGCTTCTTGCTTCCGGTACATCCGTCATGGAGCTGAAGAAATCAAAATGAAAATGGGAATTGAGAGGAATATTTTTTATCACTCCGGTCACTTTTTTTGTTGTTCCCAAACTGCTGAATTCTAATAATTTACCCATTGGGTCTTCCTCACCAAAATACTTTTTAGCTATTTCTTCGGTAATCACCACCGAATTTGGTTCAGTTAAAGCAGTTTTCTCATCTCCTGCTATAAAAGGCAAAGTGAAAACTTCGAAAAAATTAGCATCCACAGAAGCAAAATCTTTTTCACGAAAGTTCTTATTTCCGTAACTTATTTTTCCCAACATCCCATTGCTGTGTAAGCGGGTTGCTTTTTCAACTTCAGGATAATCATTCAGCATTGCTTGAGCTACTGGTGCCATTACTGAAGATTCCTTCATCACTTCACCCCCCATTTTACCTCCAAAAGTTACACGCACAATCTGACTGGCTTTTTCATTGTACCTATCATAACTCAGTTCATCATAAACAAATAGCACAATGATTAAACACACTGCAATTCCTGTTGCCAGTCCCAAAATATTAATGATAGAGAAGGTTTTGTTCTTCAGGAGATTCCGCCAAGCGATTTTAAAGTAGTTTTTGATCATTTTGTTAGTATTGAGTAGTTAGTATTGAGAAATCAGAGAACGGAAATCAGTTATCGGACATTCATCTTCTGACAAATGATTTCTGATAGCCGATTTCTGTTTTCTCATATCTGATTTCTGTTCTCTGTCTTCCATTTCTACTCCGTTCTTAAACTTTTAATGGGATTGGCCAATGCCGCTTTAATAGCCTGATAGCTAACGGTGGCAAACGCAATCACAACCGCTAGCATTCCGGCCAAAACAAATACCCACCATTCAATACTGATGCGGTAGGCAAAATCCTCAAGCCATTTGTGCATGGCGTACCAAGCAACCGGAGAAGCAATCACCAATGCCACAAGTACCAGTTTGATGAAATCATAAGAAAGCATTTTTACTATGCCACTGATGCTTGCTCCTAAAACTTTGCGTACCCCAATTTCTTTGGTTCTTTGTTGCGCACTAAAGGCTACCAAGCCAAATAAGCCTAGGCAAGCCACAAAAATGGACAAGAAGGTAAATACATTGAATAAACCTGCCATCCGTTCATCTGCTTGATAAGCGGTGTTTAAATCTTCATCTAAAAATGAATATTCAAATGGAACACCTGGCTGGTAAGCTTCCCATTTAGTCTTAATAGTCTGAATGGCAACTTTTGGATTTCCTGCTTTTAGTTTAATCGTAATGAGGGAAGTTCCTGTATCGTAACTTTTTGAGGATTTGGAAAACAATGCAAAAGGCACAATACTGCTATGCAAAGATTCAAAATTAAAATCCTTCAAAACCCCAATTACTTTGTAGGATTCATTGTTTCCGCCAGGATACCTAATCATTCTTCCAATAGGATCCTTCCATCCTATTTGTTTGGCTGCCGCTTCATTGATCACGACGGATAAAGAGTCATTGAAACTGGCATCAAACGCTCTCCCTTTTATAATTTTAAGGTCGAGTGAGGGAATAAATTCATCATCAACAAGGTAAGAGCCTAGCGTTAAATCCTTAGCAATATTTTCGTTGGCATTTATCGCTTCTGGAACATAAAAATCACCGAAAGATGTTCTGCTAAATATGTTCGTAGAGATGGAGGCATGCTGTACCTCAGGAAGAGCTAATAATTGCTGTTTAAAGGTTTCTTCACTATTGCCCAGCTTTTCTGTATTGCTGATGACCAGTAGGTTATCCTTATCGAAACCTAAATCTTTACTTTGGGTATATTTTAATTGGCTGTAAACAACAATGGTACAAATCACTAAAATTATAGCGATGCTAAACTGAAAAACAACCAAGCCGTTTCTAATAAATCCACCTTTGGCGTTAACATTTTTTCCTCCCTTTAATACCTGAACCGGATTAAAGGACGTGAGGTAAAAAGCTGGATAAATACCTGAGAAAAAGGCGGTAAAAACAATTAACCCGATGATGATCAACCAAATCCAATGATGGAAAATGGCAAGAAATACAATAGTTTTTCCAGAAAGCTGGTTGAAATAAGGCAAGCATAAAACAACCAGAATAATTGCAAGTACTGCTGCAATGCTGGTGTAAAGTGCTGCCTCTGTTAAGAATTGCTTGATCAACTGAGCTCTTAATGAACCTAATACTTTTCTGATGCCAATTTCTTTACTTCTCTTAAAAGATTGTGCCGTAGCTAAATTCATGAAATTTACACAAGCCAGTAGGATGATAAAAAATGCAATGATGCTGAAAATGTATAAATTTTTAATGTCGTTCTGCTCAGAAATGGAAGAGGTAATTTCACTGGAATGTAGATGAATTTCTGTTAAAGGTTGCAAGTGCAAATCCCATTTGCCACCTTTCTTTAAAAACTCGTCATAAGGCTGACCAATTCTATCAAAAGCACTGGTCGCCTGCACCCTCATCATTGCAGGGAATTTAGATTCTAAACGCTTTATAATATTTGGGTCTTGAGCAGCCTTTTCTGTAAGTTTTACATAAGTGGCCACATTAAGCCAAACCCAGCTCCAATTAAAATATTTTACATCTCCAAAATTGCCAATAGGCATTAACATATCAAATTTCACAGACGCTGGTAGTGAGGTTAAGTCTTCCAACACTCCGGTCACCTGAAAAGGCTTTTTATCTTTTCCGTAGGAAAGCGTTTTTCCAATTGGATCTTCGTCACCGAAATATTTTTCGGCAGTTTTAGCAGTAATAATAATGCTATTTGGTAATGATAAACAAGTTTTAAGATCTCCTTTTGCTAGAGGATAGCTTAAAACCTGTAGAAAATTAGAATCAACGGCAAAAATATTTTCCTCATTAAAAATCCGCTGTTTTCCATCTATTTCTGATTCCAGTACATCAGTTTTTGGTCTGTAAATTCGGGTGTAACTTTCCACTTCCGGAAAATTATCCATTAGCGCTTTTCCGGCAGGCGGAGGAGTGTAGCCAGCATAGAAAGCATTATCCCCCATTTTACCTTCAATATTTACCCTGTAAATTTGGTCCGCATCTTTGAAAGACTGATCATAACTCAACTCATCCTGAATAAACAAAGCAATCAGTATCACAGAAGTTAAACCTATAGCCAAACCAGCAATATTAATCATGCTATTTCCCTTATATCGAGAGATATTCCGCCAAGCGATTTTTATGTAGTTTTTGATCATTTTGTTAGTATTGAGTAGTTAGTATTGGGTATTGAGAAATCAGAGAACGGAAATCAGTTATCGGACTTTTATCTTCTGACAAATGATTTCTGATAGCCGATTTCTGTTCTCTCATATCTGACTGCTGACCTCTCACTTCTGACTTCTGTTCTCTTATTTCCATTTCTATTCCGTTCTTAAACTTTTAATGGGATTTGCTAGTGCGGCTTTTATAGCTTGAAAGCTCACCGTAAGCATGGCAATTACTATAGCTGCCATACTCGCAATTGCAAAAACCCATAAGTTAATATCAATACGATAAGCATAGCCTTGTAGCCACTTGTGCATCATGTACCAAGAAAGAGGTGTGGCAATAAGGATGGCAATAAACACCAGCGCCATAAAATCTTTAGAAAGCAGGCTTACAATACCCGAAACACTAGACCCTAAAACCTTGCGAACGCCAATTTCCTTTCGTCGTTGCTCTGCGGTATAAGCAGAAAGTCCGAAGAGACCCAAACAGGAAATGATAATGGCGAGCGCCGCAAAGATTTGGGATAAATTGCCAACCAATTGTTCACTTTTAAAACGATCATTAAAAGTGTCGTCTACAAAACTATATTCAAATGGAAAGCCTGGATTCTGGTTTTGGAGAACCGTTTCTATTTCTTTGATAACATTTGTCATTAACGCTCCGTCCGTTGGTTTTATGTACAGATAATCTGCCCCTTCTGTCTGATTAAAAAACATCACAGGGTCACTTGTCCCGTACATATCTCCATATAGATAATCCTTAACCACACCTTTAATTGTAAATAGCTGATCATTATAGCTAATGGTTTTGCCAAGTACTTCTTTGGTATTCATCAATTTCGCAAAAGATTCAGATACCATCACATTGCTGCTGTCTGCGGTTTGAGAGCTTTCAAAACCTCGCCCTTCCTTAATTTTCAATCCGGTGGCATTAAACAGATCTGGTGTTACTGTTCTGTAAGAGATCAGAATATCGGAGCCTTCTGGTTTCCCCTCCCATTGTACGCCTGAGGTGTTATTTCCGCCAGACAGTATTTTAGAATTCATCAATCCTACATGTTTAATTAATCCAGAAGATTTTAGTTCTTGTGCTATAGCATTAAAGTTTTTAATGATTGCACCGTTTGCAGCAGGTATTTCTATAAGATTATCTTTATTCATGCCCAAACTGCGGTTTTTTACATGTTTTACCTGCTCATAAACCACCAGCGTACTAATGATAAATAGAATTGAAACCGCAAATTGTGTGACCACTAAACCTTTCCTGATAAAAGAAGCGCTACCACCTTGCTTGCGTACGCCTTTAAGCACTTCTATCGGTTTAAATGAGGAGAGGTAAAATGCCGGATAGATTCCTGCAAAAACTCCACAGACTAACGTAATGGATATGAGCGTTAGAAAATGAGATGGACGGCCAATTGCCAAACTTAAATTTTTATCTACCAAAGTATTAAACTGAGGTAATAACACAGCCAAAAGTAAGACGCTCAAAATTCCAGCTAGGGTAGCGGTAAGAACCGCTTCTGCCATAAACTGAAAAATTAATTGGCTTTTGCCAGAGCCCAAAGCTTTTCGCATGCCTACTTCATTGGCTCTTTTCTCGCTTCGGGCGGTAGCCAAGTTCATGAAATTGATACATGCAATGGCCAAGATGATAAATGCGATAGCACTAAATAACTGTACATATTCGATACGTCCGCCAACTATTTTTCCGTCTTTAAAATCAGCGTGGAGATGCCAATCATTGGCAGAGAATAAAATTGCTTCAGTTTCTTTATCCTCTGTTTTTTCAGGAAGTAAAGCTTTTGTTTTTTTTAATGCTTCTTCAAAATTAGCTCCTGAAGCCAGTTTTACAAAGGTATTGGTAAAATTAGCGCCGTAATCCTGCGTCCATTCTTTGCCATCGGTAAAGTTTGTAAAAGGAACGAGCCAAGAAAATGAGTAGGTGGTATTCTCTGGAAAATCTTTGATCACTCCGCTGACCGTGTAATTTGTTTTATGATCTATTTCTACTACTTTTCCAAATGCTTTATGGTCTTTTCCAAAAAGGATAGAGGCCATTTTTTTGGTGATGATAATGGCTTTTTTATTCTGAAAAGCTTGTGAAGCGTTTCCTTCTATAAACTGAAGTCCAAAAATATCAAAGATATCAGCATCCGCGTAAGCACCTTTACTATTCACCACATTATCATTCACGCTAAAAAGAAAATGCTCATCACGTAACCTAGCGGCTTTTTTAATTTCAGGTATTTCAGCTTTTAACGCTGCGGCCAATGGCCCCGGAGTGGCCTGAAAGAAAGTGCGCCATTCGCCGTCGTACTTTTGATTGGTAGGTACCAAGTATACCAATTCCTTATCTACTATGGATTGATCAAAACTCATCTCATCCTGTACCCAGAGAAAGATTAAGCTTGCACAGGTAATCCCGATGGAGAGTCCGAAAATGTTCAGTGCGCTGTAACCTTTTCTCTTCCAAAGATTCCGGAAAGCAATTTTTATATAGTTTTTGATCATTGTTTTATTTTAAGGAAATCAGAGAACGGAAGTCAGTTATCGGACTTTCATCTTCTGAAAACTTATTTCTGATAGCCGGTTTCTGTTTTCTCATATCTGACTTCTGATAGCTGTTCTCTCTAAACCAAAATATTTTCCGTCACACTTTGTCCATCCAACATTCTAATAATCCGGTGGCTGTATTTGGCATCATGCTCGCTGTGCGTTACCATGATTACGGTAGTACCTTGCTCATTCAAATCTGTGAGCATCTGCATCACTTCGTTACCATTGCTACTGTCCAAATTTCCAGTGGGCTCATCGGCCAGGATTAATTTCGGATGGTTCACTACCGCTCTGGCAACAGCCACACGTTGTTGTTGCCCACCGCTTAACTGTTGCGGAAAGTGGTTTCTACGGTGCATAATCTGCATTTTGTCTAATACTTCTTCTACACGTTTTTTGCGCTCTGTTGCATTCACTTTGGTGTAGATTAATGGCAGTTCTACGTTTTCGAAAACGGTGAGTTCATCAATCAGGTTAAAGCTTTGGAAAACGAAACCAATGTTATGCTTACGCAGATTTGCTCTTTGGCGCTCATTATATCCAGCTACTTCTTCGCCGTTAAAAAGGAAACTTCCTCCATCAGGGTCGTCTAGCAAGCCAACAATATTTAACAGCGTGGATTTGCCACAGCCAGAAGGGCCCATTACCGCTACAAATTCTCCTTCCTTTACTTCAAAAGAAAGCTTGTTCAATGCAACCGTCTCCACTTCTTCAGTGCGGTAGTACTTTTCGAGGTTTGTTATTTTTATCATGTTTTTTTATTTGGATATCAGAATTCAGAGGTCAGAAATCAGAGAAACCGTTTCCAATTTTTTATTTCCCACAACTGATATCATTTTTATTTCTTTACATTTATTTATGCGTGATTTTCAACAATTTGAATTTTGGCAAAAAAGCCATGATTTAACTTTAGCTATATACAAGGCAACATCAAATTTCCCTAAAGAGGAGATATATGGGTTGATATCACAAATGAGAAGATCCTCTTCCTCAATTCCAACCAATATTGCTGAAGGTTGCGGGCGAGATTCAATTCCAGAATTGAAAAGATTCTTCATCATTGCAACGGGCTCATGTTCTGAGTTGCAATACCAGTTATTATTAGTTAAAGACTTAATGTTCATATCTGATGATTTATATTTAAAACTAAATGTTGAAGTGATCAGCATTAGAAAAATGATAGCCAGTTATATTTCGAAACTTTAATCTCTCATAAATTTCTGGCCTCCGACATCCGATTTCTGACATCTGATTTCTACTTCTTCAACACCAACTCCTGCATATCCCCATAATTCTCGTAACTATTAGTGATCACTTTATCTCCTGGTTTTAAGCCTTGCAATACTTCATAATAATCTGGGTTTTGCCTGCCTAACTGAATATCAACTTTATACGCTACTGCACCATTCTCACCAACTTTAAAAATCCAGTTACCTCCAGTTTGCTGATAGAATCCACCTTTTGGTAATAATATAGCTTGAGATTCATCGCTCAATGTCAGGTGAATTTGCAAAGTCTGTCCTCTACGGATGTTTTTAGGAGCAGTTCCTACAAACTCCATATCCACTTGGAAACGACCGTTGGTTACCTGCGTATAAACTTTTTTAATCTGCATCTGGTAATTTTTATCAGCAACATCACAATCTCCTTTCAAACCGTTAAAAATTCTGCTGATATAATGTTCATCAACATCAACCCTCACTTTAAAACCACTCATTACATCTAGCTGTCCCAAACGCTGTCCTTTGTTTTTGCTTTCGCCGATTTCTGCATCCAAAGAAGTGAGCTGCCCATCTACAGGCGCTCTAACCACAAGATCACCAACTTTCTTTCTCATCAGTGCAAGTGTCTTTTTCATTTGCTCGTAAGATTCTGCCATTTGTGTTACCTGCTGCTTCATAGAAGTAGCATCATTTTTCATGATGTCCTCCGTCAACTTTTTACGTCTCACCTGATAATCATGCATGTTTTTACTGCTGTTATATTCCTGAGAACTGATGACACGGTCTTCATATAATTTCTTGTTCATTTTGAAAACCCTACTTGCCTCTTGCAAAGCATTATCAACTTCCGCATTTTGGTTTTGTCGGTTAATGGAATTCTGCTCTGCATTATTCTTGCTGATCTGCATCTGCGTAAGCACATTAAAAACCTGTGTTTCCTGATTAGCGAGCTGCAATTCTAAATCGGTATTGGAAAGGCGTAAAATAGGTTGACCCTTCTTCATCATGGCCCCGTCTTCTACAAATTTTTCCTCCACACGGCCACCTTCCATGGCATCCAAATAAATGGTGGAAACCGGCATTACCACTCCATTTACAGGGATAAAATCCTGAAAAGTCCCTTTCTTAATTTCACTGATGGTGATGCGTTCGGTATCTACATTCAACCTTGATTTTCCTGAGGTGAAGTAAACGCTTCCTGCAATCAGCAACACCAATGCTCCAATTCCTGTAAAGGTTAAAATCCTTTTACTATTCCACTTTTTCTGTTGTATCTGTCTGTCCATTTATTTTTAATCCTGAAGCATAAAACTGCTCTTCCTTAAATTCTACATTCTTTAATATAAGAATCTGCAAATCAGTAGTTCAATTTTATGCCATGATGTTAAGTAATTGATTTAATACTATTTACATTAATCATTAGCTAAAAAGGTGTTCGCTTTCGATACAACTTACGTTCGCTATTGATACATCTTTTTTCGATAAAATTAATTGTTATAACTTAATGAATATAGTAAACTTGTAACAATGATTTTTCTCCAAATTCTTAACCTTTTATCTTAAATCTACAACCTCAAAATATGAGTTTAAAAAATTCAAGTGTTTTAGTGATTGATGATGATACTGATGTATTAACGGCCGTAAGATTGCTGTTAAAAACAGAGGTGAAGGAGGTGATGACAGAAAAAAATCCTGAGAACATCCATCAGCTCATTACGCGAAATCATTTTGACCTGATATTGCTAGACATGAATTACAACAGCAGTATTAATACTGGTAATGAAGGAATTTTTTGGTTGAAGAAAATTAAAGAGCTGAAACCAACTATTGCGGTGATTATGATTACCGCTTACGGAGATATTGATTTGGCAGTTCGCTCTTTAAAAGAAGGGGCTACTGATTTTATGATTAAGCCTTGGCACAACGAAAAATTGTTAGAGGTGCTTTCTGAGGCAGTAAAAGACAAAAAAATAAAATCGAAGAAAGCAGATGAGCATGGTAAAGAATCCGTTATTGGGAATCAGCTTTTAGGCAATAGTGCTTCAATGGAAGATATTTTTGTAAAAATTGATAAGATTGCCCCAACAGATGCCAATGTATTGATTTTAGGTGAAAACGGAACGGGTAAAGACTTAATAGCACAGGCAATTCATCAGAAATCTTTAAGAAAAGATAAGCCTTTTGTAAAAGTGGATGCCGGTGCGTTAACAGCATCGCTTTTTGAAAGTGAATTGTTCGGGCATAAAAAAGGAGCTTTCACTGATGCCAGAGAAGATAGAATCGGCAGGTTTGAAGCAGCAGAGGGTGGAACCATTTTTTTAGATGAGATTGGAAATATATCCTTACAACAACAGGCGAAATTACTTTCAGTATTGCAAAACCGACAAGTGATGAAGCTGGGCAGTAATGAGCCTATAAATATCAATATCCGATTGATATGTGCCACCAATATGCCTTTACAAGAGTTGGCAAACGAAGATAAATTCCGTAAAGATTTGGTGTACAGAATTAATACCGTGGAGGTGATGGTACCTCCTTTAAGAAATAGAAGAGATGATATTATGCTGCTGGCAAATCATTATGCGGAGATTTACGCTAACAAATATTTTAAACCTAAACTGGTGTTTGATAAAAGTGCAGTAGATAGATTGACCACACACACATTTCCTGGGAATGTGCGTGAACTGCAATACATCATTGAAAGAGCAGTGATTATGGCAGATGAAAACCGCTTATCAGCCGATGATTTGATTTTTTCACCTATAGAGAAAAAGGAAGTGAATCACGAACCTGAGGATATGAAATTGAGCAACGTGGAGAAGAGCACCATCATCAATGCCATAGAAAAACACCAGGGAAATATCACTAAAGCAGCAAAAGAACTTGGTTTAACCAGAACGGCTTTATACAGAAGATTGAGTAAATATGATATCTAACGGGAAAAAGTTTAGGGTTCAAAGCATTTGCAAATCACTGATTTCTGACTTCTGACCTCTGATTTCTGACCTCCGATAACCCATAAAAAACATGCTAAAAAACTACCAGTGGCGAATTTTAATTAAAGTGCTGTTGCAACTAGTGACACTGTCTGCTACGTCGTTTCTATTAATGAAAGGTTGGTATATCTATTTAATCATTTTAGTCCCAATATTAATTTATCAGTTGGTAGATTTTTTTCGTTTCCATCAAAAAGCACAACAAGAGGTAGCGCAATTTGTGGAAAGTATCCATTATCGTGATTTTTCCAGGTACTTTAATGTTAAACAAGCCCCTTTAGATTTGCAACCATTAAGAAAAGGTTTCAATGAAATCAATAGCACTTTTAAAGTCATCAGTCGGGAGCGGGAAACGCAGTACGTTTATCTGCAAAAGATTTTGGAACTGGTGGATACTGGAATTCTCTCTTATAAAATCAGCTCCGGAGAAGTAGTGTGGCTAAACGAGTCCTTAAAAAACCTGATTGGCATTCCATATTTAAAAACCATTGATTCCTTAAAAAAAAGAGCCTTTGGTGTTTATGAAGAATGTGTTTCCATAAAAACAGGAGAGAATAAAATCATCACCATCAATGAAGAAACTGCCAGTATAAAAGTGTTGATATCGGCTACAGCTTTTCAAACCGATGGAGAAACTTTTAAATTGATTGCTTTTCAAAATGTGAACGAAGCTTTGGATGAAACTGAAGCGAAAGCTTGGCAAAAATTATTAAGTGTGATGACGCATGAAATCATGAATTCTATTGCTCCAATTTCTTCATTGGCCTCTACCTTAAAACAAAGATTAAAAGAAGCATCAGCAGCATCAAATGGTGACGGAAGACTGGAAGATTTAGAGTTGGGAATTGAAACCATCCAACGCAGAAGTGACGGTTTGTTGAAATTTGCAGAAACCTACAGAAACCTGAATAAAATCACACAGCCCAATCTCAAGAAAATCCTCGTGAGAGATTTGTTTGAGAACCTTCATCAATTAATGGAACCCACTTTTGAAAAGAAAGCCATTGAATTAGACATTATTTTAAAAGAACCTCATATTACCATTGATGCAGATATGCATTTGGTAGAACAAGTGCTCATTAATTTATTACTGAATGCTGCCGAAGCAGTGAAAGAAATCAATGAACCTCGAATTTCTCTTTCTGCTTACACAGAAATGAATAGGACCATTCTGAAAATTGCTGACAACGGCGTAGGCATCTCTCCAGAAGTTTTAGACCAAATTTTCATTCCCTTCTTTAGCACCCGCAAAAATGGCAGTGGCATTGGACTGAGTTTGAGCAAACAGATTATGCTATTGCACAAGGGCAATATCCAGGTTAGAAGTAAAGTGGATGAAGGGACTGCTTTTCTTTTGATATTTTAATCGAATGATAATTTTATGGTTTTTTATCTGAAAGGCTTTTGCAGACAGCCTATTCATAAAGTAAAAGATAGCTTTGATTGGTGTAAAGAGCAACCGAAATGATGGTTTGAGAGGCGCACTTTGTCAGGTTTCTGGCAGAGCTGTCTACTCGATTATCTATATTGGCTTTTGTCAATTAAACGAGTTTCTAAATTCCAAAGGTGAAACATTTGTCTTTGCCTTGAAAAGTTTACTGAAAGATTGTGAATGTTCAAACCCCAATCCATAAGCGATTTCCGAAACGGATAGATTTGTAGTTGATAATTTTTCTTTTCCTTTTTCTATGATGGCATTCTGAATGTATTGCTGTGTGTTTAGTCCTGTCAATGAGCGCAACATATCACTCAAATAGCGTTGCGACAGCTGTAATTCTGTACTGATATATTTCACGGACGGCAAGCCCTTATTTAAACTATTTTCTCCTTCAAAATAGTTGTTTAAATATTTGTCCAGAGAAGCGATGATGGAGTGATTGACCGCTTTTCTTGTGATGAATTGTCGATTATAAAAACGATTACTGTAATTAAGTAGTAATTGTATTTGTGATACCAGAACATCTTGGCTGAAACTGTCAATATTGTTGGCCAGTTCGTTGGCTATTGTAATAAATAAACTGGTTATAATTTCTTTTTCTTTTGCCGATAAAAATAAAGCTTCTGAAACGCCGTAAGAGAAAAATCCATATTGATTTATTGTGTTTCCTAATGAATAATTCCGTAAAAAGTCCGAATGAAAATACAAAGCAAAACCTTCGTAATTTTCTATATCTTCTGGTGAAAAAACAATTTGTTTAGGCTTCAAAAATGCTAATCCGCCTTCTTCGAAATCGTAATGTCCTTGTCCATATTTTATTTGCCCCTTGAATGTAGGCTTAAAGGAAATTTTATAAAAATCAAGACTTATTTTTTGTCCTTTTGGAAACTTTTCAATCGAAGCATTATTGTAATCAACCAGCACAATCAATGGGTGTAAAGGTGCGGGAAGTTCCATTTCCCGCATCAGTTGAGATATGCTTTTAATGTGATTAATGTTAGATTGTTGTTGCATTTTCCCTTTACGAATTTAATCAATTTTGTTTTGACGGACGAATAACGATGTCGCCAATTTCAACATCCCTTGGTTGACTTATTGCATAAATTACAGCGTTGGCGATAGCAATTGGATTTATAGCAATTTCTTCCATTCCATTCTGGACAGCTATTTTCATTTCTTCATTTTTTAAGTTATTCGCAAAATCTGTTTTCACCAATCCTGGGGAAATGCCCGTAATGCGTATGTTGCCGTTTGACTCCTGACGAAACGCTTCTGCAATAGTGCGAATGGCATTTTTAGTCCCTGCATAAACGCCTTGCATTGGCACAATCTTTATTCCTGAAGTCGAAATGATGTTGACAATATGACCCGATTTTTGTTTCTTAAAAATAGGAATTGCAGCAGCCATTCCATACAAAACACCTTTTAGATTAATGTCAATCATTTCTTCCCAACCGTCAATATCCAATTCGTCAATGCGACTTAATTGACTGACACCTGCGTTGTTTACGATGACATCTAATTTTTCATATTGCTCAACGGCTATATTGACCAACTCAACTAAATCGGCTTTATTCTTCACATCAATTTTAGCACTTGTGGCTTCACCACCAGTGCTTTTAATTTCTTCAACAATTTTGTGTAACTGTTCTATTCGCCTTGCACCCAAAATAACCTTTGCGCCGTTTTTGGCTAATTCTATTGCAATAGCTTTTCCCATTCCACTACTTGCACCTGTAATAGCAACTACTTTTCCTTTAATATTTTGCATATTTCTTTTGATTTATTTCAATTACAAAATTCTTAATTATTTTCTTGGGGGAAGTAGCCGAATTGGTTAATGTTGTAGTCAAATTGTTTGTGGTGATGGATGTTGCAAATTTATATATACTTTTTTTGTCGATGTTTGTCAATACGTCTTGGCAAACTGCCATGGTGTTTTTTTCAATTAAACGAGTTTCTAAATTCCATTGGTGTTAAATTGGTTTTTGCTTTAAATAGTTTGCTAAATGATTGAGGATATTCAAAACCCAATTCAAAGGCAATCTCATTTATTGAGAGTGCTGTCGTTGATAATTTTTGTTTAGCAAATTCAATCAGTTTGTCTTGTATAAATAGTTTGGTAGTTTGTCCTGTCAATGTTTTCAGTAGTCTGCTTAAATAATTAGGTGAAATATTTAATTGCTCTGAAATATGTTGAACTGTTGGTAATCCGTTTGTTGATAGATTGTCTTCGTTGAAATATTCTATCAATAAATTCTCTAATCTATCAAGAATGGAATGATTTGATATTTTCCGAGTGATGAATTGTCTTTGGTAAAATCGTTCAGCGTAAGTAAGTAACAATTCTAATTGTGCAATAATTACGTCTTGGCTAAAATTGTCAATATTGGAATTATATTCTTGATTGATATTTTCCATAATTCTTGAAAGCATTATTTCTTCTTTTTCAGAAAGATGTAATGCTTCACTGAGTTGATATCCAAAATAATCGTATTTCTTTATTTTCTTTGCTAATGGGGTATTCCAAAGAAAGTCAGGATGAAAAATGAGTAACCAACCTGTATGTTGTAATACTTGATGTTTTTCAAGAACTACTTTTATTACTTGGTTTGGTGCAATAAATGCGAGCATACCATCATTAAAATCATATTCTTGTTGCCCATATTTCATTTTTGCATTGAAAGTTTTTTTCAATGCAATGGAATAAAAATTATTGATTAAACTTTTTGGACTTTCATTTGGTTTGCGTTTTATATCTTCAAATTTCACTACGCTTATCAATGGATGTTGAGGCTTTGGCAAATTCATAAAATTATGATATTCGCTAATTGATTTTATTTGTACTGGTTTTTCAACTTCCATTTTTATGCAGCTATTTATAAGTTAAACAATGTTTTTAATCCATCTTTCAGTGCAGTAGGTTTGCGTTCCAATTTTAGTTCTAATTCGTTTGTTACTTCTGCTTCTTGTCCGTTTTTAATGTCCATATTAAAATCTACAATTTTCTTAACCATTGCGTTTGGAAGCCCTTTTTGTTTCATAATGTTTTCAAATGCTGGAATTTCTACTGCTGTGTATTTTACTTCTTTTCCCGAAAGTTCTGTTAATGCTGTTGCCACATCATAAAAAGAATAGCTTTCGTTTCCTGTAAATTTATAAGTTTGATTTTCAAAATTTTCATTTAATAAAACGTTTGCCATTGCTTCTCCTTGTTCTTGTCGTAAAGCGTAAGCCACTTTTCCGTTTCCTGCTGGCATAAAAATACCTGTCTCAAATACTTTTTCACCAACAAATAAGGGAACTACATCTAAATATAAAGCATTTCGGAAAAGGATATATTTTAAGCCACTTTCCTTTATGTAATCTTCCGTTTCAAAATGCTCCAACATTAATTTGTTTGCCAAAGTAGTTCGGTCTTTTAATGCCCTGCTTGTGTAAGCAATGTTTTCAACGCCACATTTTTTTGCTGTGTCAATTACATTTTTATGTTCTTGCATTCTGTCGCCTTGGTCACCTGATGAAATAAGTAAAACGGTATCGATATTTTCCATTGCTTTTTTAAGTGCAACAATGTCGTTGTAGTCGCCTAAATAAGCGTTAAATCCTTTTCCTTGAAATTCAGCTCGTTTTTCTTCTTTACGAGTAATGATATTGATTTGATTTGGTTGGATTTGTGTTAGCAATGTTTCAATTACAGAACTTCCTAAAATTCCTGTTGCTCCTGTTACTAATATATTGTTCATTTTATTATTTTTTGCTGCTGCAAAATTGCAATACAAAGGTCTGCACAAACTAAAATCTTTTAGTAACCAAATCTATCTTTGTGATAGTTAAATCTAACTTTTATTTGTCAGTTCTCATTTTGTCGATGATTTCGCTCTACTATAGCTTGCTGCTATCGGTTAAGATCGCTGTTCAACTCAATCCATATTTTATTGGCTTCAATCAATTCAGCATGTTCGGTATGCACAATCAGCCTACCAGGTTTGTTTTTGGTACACCTTTCAAACAGGGGCAGGTTGACTTTATTATCGTTTATTAGATACCGATGGAAACAATTTTTACACCTATAAAAGCTAGTTTGTTCTATCAAAACCCCTGGTTAAAGTTTTTAGAAGAGCGTTTTATATTGAATGGGAAATCAAGAAAATCGTATATCAACTTACTGAAAATAAGCTCGATTAAATTTTAAACATCAGAATAAAATTAATATATGAGTTAAAAGAGAAGCAGTAACTAATTTTTTATTTAACAAATTAATTTTAATATATAAAAATTAATAATGCTTATAGCCATAGTGATTTCTAAACAGGATTAATCAATAGCTCTGAATTTTTATAACTGAAAAACATGACTGAAAGGAATTTTTTACAAGCAGAAAATAAGTTTACTTAGTTTTTTCAGATTGAAAAGCTCATGAAATTCTCGGTGTAAAATGAACAAAATTCGTTTTATATCTTTATTAGATTATTTATAACTTCTTATTTTTACAGCATTGATTTATTGATAATTTAATATTAAGTGTAAAAAAACCTGCACCAAATTTAAGATGAGTACATCCAATATTATTAAAGAGATTACCCCTCTTACGCAAAATGACTGTTTTACCATGTTTTCAAGGGTAAAGAAGGAGTTTAATTTTCCACTTCATTATCATGATGAATACGAATTGAATCTCATCATCAATGCCAGTGGAGCAAGAAGAATTGTGGGTGACCACATTGAGAATATTACCGATATGGAGCTGGTATTGGTAGGGCCAAATTTGCCGCATGGGTGGTTTACAAACGAATGTAAAAGCGATAAAATTACTGAAATAACAATTCAATGGCATAAAGATTTATTGGATGACCGTTTCTTAAAAAGAAATCAGTTAAACATTATAAAAAAAATGTTTGAACGTTCTGCTAGAGGGATTACGTTTTCAAAGGAAACAATTGAAATCATTTCTCCAAGAATTTTAGGTTTGGATAAACAAAGTGGCTTTGATTCTGTAATTTCTTTGATGTTGATTCTACATGATTTATCCACTTCCAGAAATATGCATACCCTTTCCGATGCTGGTTTTGCGAATAATTTATTAGTAACTTTTAATAGTAGAAGATTAGATAAGGCTTTCGAATACATGAATAATAATTACGATAAACCTGTATCGCTGAAAGATGTGGCTAAACTGGCTAGTATGACCGAAGCTTCTTTTAGTAGATTTTTGAAGAAAAGAACGGGTATTACTTTTGTGGAAAGTTTAAACGAAATCAAGTTAGGTCACGCATCGAGAATGCTTATTGAGAGTACTCATTCCATTGCCGAAATCTCTTACAATTGTGGATTTAACTACATCTCCAACTTTAACAGAATTTTTAAGAAAAAGAAAGGATGTACTCCTACAGAATTTAGGGATAACTTCTCGGGGACAAGAATTTTTATCTAGGAAATTTACTACATGCACTTTAAACGCAACTTTAATTAAATTTACATTTACGATATCAAAAAAATAAATTTGGCTTAGTAGATTTATAGTATTAAAGCACAATTCTAATTTCCTATTTTTTAACCACGCACAATAAGTGAGCTTCGTTGGCTTGAATACAAACCCTTAAAAAAAATTTTTCAAACCACCATCTTTAAAAAAATTCCTTTGTGCTAAAGCCATTGGACAGCACAAAGGAATTAATACAGTTTAGCAGTGAAAGTTATCCGTATTTGCAAATCTGCTATATCGTATTTTTTATTACTCTTTATAATTAAAGTTTTTAGTTAAGCCGCCAATACTTAAATTAAATTCACCAGGCTCAGTCACTCTCTTAAGCTCCGAATTTATAAAAGACAGCTCATCTTTATTGATCGTAAATTTTACCGTTTTTGTTTCCCCTGGCTTCAAATCAATCTTATCAAAAGCTCTTAATCTTTTAACTTCAGGAGTAATAGAAGCAACCAGGTCACTTACGTACATTAAAACGGCTTCTTTTCCAGCCGTTTTTCCGATGTTTTTTACATCAACTGAAGCTTCTATTGTATTAGTAGGCGTTAAATCTGCACTGCTTATTTTAAGATTTGAGTAAGCGAAAGTAGTATAACTCAAGCCAAATCCAAACTCCCATTGTGGATGATAACCTGCTGCCTCATCAAAGTTTAAGCTTTCAGTGTATTTGTGGTAATAATTAATTAAACTGTTGGATGAACGAGGATAAGTATAGGGTAGTTTTCCACTAGGATTGATGTTTCCAATAAGAGTGTTGGCCACCACATCGCCGCCTTCATTCCCTAAAAAATAAGTTTGTAAAACTGCTTCAGTTAAAGGTTCTACCGCAGACACAATTCTCGGGCGACCTTCTGCAAGTATCAAAATTATAGGTTTGCCAGTTTTCGCCATTGCCTTTGCCAACTCAATTTGGTTATTTGGCAAGTTTAAATCTCCAATATTACCCGGATTTTCTGTGTAGCTATTCTCACCCAAACAAAGTACAATTACATCTGATTGATTTGCTTTTTCAACAGCAGCACTAATGTTGAGTATTTTATCAAAATCGGCTCCTGCTTCATAACTTATATTTTCTCCAAAGGCTTTCTCAATTCCTTCAAGAATAGTGTTTTTTGAAGCTTCAGTTTCATCACTGTTATTTCCCTGCCAATTTCTGCTCCATCCTCCATTCAAACTTCTCATAGTATTAGCGGTAGGGCCTGTCACTAAAATTTTTGTTCCTTTTTTTAAGGGTAAAATGTTCTCTTTATTCTTTAATAAAGTGATACATTCTGCAGTGAAATCGTAATTGAATTGGTTATGTTGTTTACTGTTAAAAAGAGGGTAATCTTTAGGGTTATTGATGGGTTGCTCAAAAAGATTAACTTCGTATTTCACTCTTAAAATCCTTCTTACTGCATCATCTATTCGAGTCATTTTTACTTTTCCTTCCTTTACTAAATCAATTAAATCTTCGGTAAAAGTAAAATCAAAAGGAACCATGCTCATGTCAATTCCCGCATTTATCGCCACCATTGTAGATTCTTTGTTGTCTTTAGTGACATGATGTCTCTGGTGCAAGTATTGAATGTCCTGCCAATCGCTCACTGCAAAACCTTGAAAATTCAGTTCATCTTTTAAAATATCTGTTAAGATATGATGACTGGCATGAACCGGTACACCGTTGATTTCTGCACTGTTTATCATCACAGTTTTAGCACCATTATTTATTGACTCTGCAAACTGAGGTAAAAAGTATTCTCTTAACTCACGCTCAGGAATCCACGCCGGAGTTCTATCATGCCCGCTCAAAGGCATACTATAACCCATATAATGTTTTAAACAAGCGGCCACATGGTATTTATCGGTTACTAAAGCATCACCCTGAAAACCTTTGACAGTCGCTTTTCCTATTTCACTAATCAAATAAGGATCTTCCCCATAGGTTTCCCAAATTCTTGGCCACATAGGTTGCCTTCCTAAATCTAATACTGGGCTAAACGTCCATGGAATTGATGAAGCCCTGGTTTCGTATGCGGTAATTTCACCCAGTTTATGTGCATTTTTAACATTAAAAGAAGCGGCTTGCGCAATTTGTTGAGGAAACATCACAGATTCTAAGGTGTAGTTGTTTCCTCTGATGGCATCTACTCCGTAAAGCATTGGGATTTTAAGTCGCTGCTGTAATGCAACTTTTTGTAATTCTTCTATCCTTTGTTGCCAGCCAGCTCTTGTAATTGCATCGCCTCCAACATTTAAAACAGATCCAATTTTGTATTTAGAAAAAGCCACTTCAACTTTCTCTGGATCCAAAGTTAAAGGCATTATTGGGGTACCGTTTTTGGTTTTTAAAAGCGCTTCGATTGTGATTTGGGTCATTTGCCCAACTTTCTCTTCTAAGGTCATTTTTGCCAAAAGCGCATCCACCTTTTTCTCTATCTGAGAGGTAGTTTGAACCTGTGCTTGTGCTGTTACAGCTGTAAAAATTAAAGCAGACATAAGTTGTTTGATCATTGTTTTATTTTTCTGATTTTTTTTGTGTGTTTTTTGATGATTTTCCAGGTCGATTTGTCATTATCGAATACGGTATTTAAGCCCTGTTCTTCTTGAGGTGGATCACCTGAAAAGTCATCTCCCTCTTTCCAAAAAAGTTGTCCATCTATAGGACGAGACGAACCACCAAACGCCCAGAAATTCAATCCGCTTACTACACCTTTATTTTTGGCTCCATTAAGTAATTCGTCTAAAACAACTGTATATAACTCGTCGCGATAATCAGTAGGCGTTCCTGCTTTAAAATCATGTTGGTCTCGGGGCAATCCAAACTCTTCTATCACTAAAGGTTTACCTATTTCAACAGCCGCAATTTTGTGCTGTTCAATATATGCAGTGGTATTAGCTAGTACTTGGGGTAGTCCCTCTTTTATACTATCGCCTTTAAACCAGCTCCAGTTCTTTGGCCATATATGAAGTGTGGTATAGTCAACGTTAGAATTCTTGTGGATTTCTTTCCATAAATCTATCGATTCTTCGGTTCCTTGCGTACCTTCTGTCCCTATTGTCACCAAATGATTGCTATCCTTAGATTTAATATGAGTCGCCACATCTGCTATCCATTTTTTATAAGACGAAACTGCTTTAGGTCGCATTGGTCGTGGTTCATTAGCCAACTCCCAGGCCATAATTGCTGGCTCTTCCGTGTACTTTTTCCCATTGTAAATATTCACATGGTTAAGGATGTAGTCAACTTGTTTTAGGTAGTCATCTTTACAAGGCTGGCAGTCGTAAAATTTCGATGTTTCATCTCTTAGCCCATCCCAGCTTAACTTCTTTTGCATTGTAGCAAGATCTATTTTTCCATTCCAGTTTAAGTATTGCAAAAAACCTCCGCTCCACTCCCAGTTATTACTGAGGAACAAAACTGCATACATTTTTCTTTTAGCCATTTCGGCTAAAAGAAAATCTAATCCTTCTAAAATTTTGGCATCAAAAACACCTTGCTTTTCTTGTAATACAGGCCTTACACGTTCTACTCCATTTATTCTTCCTGCTCCTTCAGATCCTGCCAAAATACGTAAATTATCTACCCCTTTAGATTTCAAAAAGTCTAATTCTTTAATCAACCGTTCTTTACCTCGCTTCTCATCTTTAAGTATTGCTAACAAGCCTCCATACCAGTAGTTTGTACCTACAAAATAGTAAGGTTTATCGTTAATAGAAAAGTGCTGATCTATAATCTTAACAAAATGCTCTTGTGCAACTGGTCTTTGCATAAAGACCATCATTAAAATTAATGTAATAAGATTTCTTTTAGTCATATTTTTAGGTTAAGTCATTTATACTAGAGAATTGGTTAAATAAAATACAAACTTTGCTAATCTACAAATAGCTGATTTTTGGATTGGCATCAAATAAATTAGAAAGGTTTGTAAAAGCTGAAGCAGATGAAAATGTTTCAACAATTTACTTTACCAATTCTTAATCTCTTTTATATAAGCGGTCAACTCATCAGCCATTTGTTGATGTTCTTCTAAATCGGGATGAGTGCCACAGCCATGAAAGTATCTTTTTGAATAAAAATATTTATACACGTTTTTATCCGTTTTATTTTCCTCATTCACAATTCCTGTTAAATAGTTTTTCATTACTTTGGTTAACTGTTCGTTAGCCATTGGACTTGTCAAACATAAAATGCTTGCGTTAGGATAAACTAACCTTATCCTGTCGATGAATTTTAAATAGGCAGATGTAAAGGCAACAGAGTCTTGAACACCATCATTTTGACCTAAACATATAGATACAACGTCTGGCTGATACTGGTTAAAATCCCATATCTTTTCATTATCCCTAAGGTTAATTTTATCAAAAACATCGGGCATTGTGTTTTTTAAACCACAACAGCTGTGCATAAGACCTATTCCAGAAACGGAGGTCAATTGCCATTGCGCATCTAGGTTTCTAGCGGTGGATGGTCCGTAAGAAAGGTACGCATTGTGCTGGTCAAACCAATCTTTTGTGTCACAGGGGATAGTTAAATCGGCTCCCATACCGCAAGTAATTGAATTTCCAATAAACTCTATCTTTCTTACAGGTAGCTTTTCATTAGTGGTTAGCTTTCCACATTTAATTCCTGCAAATTCCAAAAAACCAACTCCCGATTCGGTCGCTTTACAAATTAAAACGGTGTGTTTTCCATCACTAAGATTTTTTGCAACGTTAATGTCGTTCTCTTTAGCAGTTAACTGAATTTTTTTAGGCGTTCCGCCGTCAACTACAATAGTTATATAATTATGGTTTTTTCCATACAGCATTTCATCATTTATCAGCACATTACAATTATTTCCTGTAAAAGTGAATTTGAGATACACCCCAGAAGCATAAAACCTTGGAAGTTCAGGATTTGAAAAATCAATCCTTCCTGTATATTGGATCAAGGAATTGTCTGCCTTGTAAAAATTGTCTTTTTCTCCAGCAAAAGAGCAGAAAGATAAAGCGCTGAATATTATAGTAAAAATATAACGTTTCATAATGGTTATTAATTAATCTTGGATTTTAAAGCATCTCGATTGAAAACGGGGGTTTTTAAAGCATTCTTTTGTGCCAAATACATTAAGTTTCGCTCCAGCCATCGCTTCAATATGTTTTTTTAAATTGATAAAAGAATTAAAATTGGTTTTCAAATTTATTGAAGATAGTTGGTAAATATCAATACTTTTATAGCTGATTCTAGCAAAAAAGGAGCAAATAGGCTCTAAAACTATTAAAATATCTTTAATAAAAACGCCTCTTTATGTATCTCATTGGGTTTTAAAATATTGGTTAACGTGTACTAAAAATCAGGTTCAAAATTCCATAGGTAAAACATTATTTATACGCATTCAAATCTTAAATTTCAATAATTAAACTTCAAAGCAGATCTAAACCAGTTTAAGGTATCAAACGGACCAAGTTTTGTCTGGAATCCGATTGACACAGTGTTTGATAAGTATCAATTTTTCACTAAAAAGTATTGAACAACTAATCATTATATTGATAACATTGTAAGACCGATTATCAACAATAAAACCAAGTACTAATTATCGATTATTAACTGTTTGTTATAATCATGAATTTGCTTTCTATTATTAGTCTTTATGCAACCCAATAACTATTTTAATTGCATCAGTGTTTATTGACACCTTAATACGTAAATACAAACGAATATGAAGAAATACATTTTATTGAGTTTTGCACTTTGCGTATGCCTATTTACTGTTAAAGCTCAGGTAAATGCTCAAGGCATTTATAATATAAAATCGTATGGTGCGGTAGGTGATGGTAAAAATCTAGATTCAAAGGCAATTAATACGGCTATCGATGCTGCATCAAATGCAGGCGGTGGAACTGTTTTCCTACCTGCCGGCAACTATCTTTCCGGATCAATCCGTCTCAAAAGCAACTTGACGCTATATCTAGATCAGGGAGCAACTATTATAGCTACCGATCAGGAGAACAATAATGAGTATGATCCAGAAGAGAAAGCAATAAACGCTACTTATCAAGATTCGGGACACAGCTACTTTCATAATAGCTTGATATGGGGTGATAGCTTACATGATATCGCCATATTAGGTCCAGGAAAAATATGGGGAAAAGGACTCCTTAAAGATTGGAAGAAGGGGACAAAACTAGGAAATAAGGCCATAGCCCTTTATAAGTGTCGCAATGTAATTATCCGTGATATTTCTATTTTACATGGTGGCTGGTTTGCTATTTTGGCAACCGGTACAGACAACCTAACTATTGATAACATTAAAATAGATACAAATAGGGACGGCATAGACATTGATTGCTGCAAAAATGTACGGATTTCCAACTGCTATATCAATTCTCCTTATGATGATGGAATTTGCCTTAAAAGTTCATTTGCATTGGGATATGCAAGAAATACAGAAAATCTAACGATTACCAATTGCCAAGTTAGTGGTTATGATGAAGGCACATTATTAGATGGTACTTACCAGCGTACAGAAAACCATGAGTATAAATTTCATCCTACTGGAAGAATTAAATTTGGCACAGAATCTAACGGGGGATTCAAAAACATTACCATCTCTAACTGTGTGTTTGACTATTGCCGAGGATTAGCTATTGAAACTGTGGACGGAGCACAGATTGAAGATGTAAATATTAATAATATTACCATGCGAGATATAGTGAATGACCCTATTTTCTTGCGCCTTGGCGCTCGTATGCGTGGACCAGAAGGAGTTCCGGTTGGAGAACTACGAAGAGTAACTATTAGCAATGTTTCCATCTATAATGCTGATCCGTACTACACTTGTACGATTAGTGGTATCCCAGGGCATCCTATCAATGACGTTTGGCTTGATAATATCAGAATTTACTACAAAGGGGGCGTTCAAAATTTTGATGATAAAAGAAGTATTCCGGAAAATGAGAACAAGTACCCTGAGCCAGGAATGTTTGGTCAAGCACCTGCTTACGGTTTCTTTATCAGGCATGCATCAAATATTAAATTAACAAATATCGACTTATCGCTTATTAATATGGACAGTCGTCCGGCTTTTAGAGCTGATGATGTTCAAGGATTGACATTGAGACAGGTAAATGCGTCAAAAAGCAGTTATAAAAGTAATACTGTGTTTAATAATGTTAAAGACTTAAAAATGATAGAAAGTTTTGAAATAGATAAATAAAACTGAAACTTTTGGTAATTTTTAATAAAGTTAAAGTCTTTGGTTTGCTCTTAAAACAAGGTAATTAATTCGAAAATCGAGTTATGTAGTCT
>JBDSHZ010000125.1:0-23120 GCA_039918235.1 Pelobium sp. | reverse complement strand
GCACATTCATTGCAAAAGAGCCATCTGCTTTGGCATCAATTGAAGTCCATTCCACATGCTGTTGTGGCGTAGCTTCTAAATAAACCGGTCTGAAGATACCACCGAAAATCCAGTAGTCTGCCAGGCGTTCTGCATTGTTTACAGAATTATCTGCCGACATTTTACTCACCGTTACTTCCAATAAATTAGCAGCTCCGTATTTTAATAACTTGCTGATATCGTACTTAAAAAGATAAAAAGCTCCTTGATGTATTTTACCTGCCGACTTCCCATTAATTTTAACTTCGGTATCGGTCATGGAGCCTTCAAAAACAATTTTAATGTCTCTGTTTTTCCATGATGCTGGAACGTTGAAATTGTATTTATACAATCCTTTCTCATCCGCGAAACTGAAATTCTTTCCGTAAGTCACATAATCACGACCGTAATTATATTCACCAAAACCTTGTTGCTCCCAATGACCGGGGACATTAATTTTAGTCCAAAAGCCAGCTTTTCTACCACCAGTGCACCAGAAATCCCAAGCCACTGTGTTCTCATTATCCTTCCCAGAAAGGTATTGGACTTCTTTGGTAGTTTGTGCGCTTAAGTTTAACCCGTAAATGGCAATTAAAAATATAAATATGAAGTTTTTGATACGCATGTTATTCTGGTTTAAATACAGCTAATGGAGTCAAAGAAACGGGCCCCATTAAACCTGATGATTTTACTTCCCAATTTTTAGCGGTGAATAAACCGTCTGGACCTCTATTTTCTGCATTATGTGCAGAGAAATTGATATTGTAAAAAATCTTGTAATTCTGATTGGTTTTATCCATCCATGCCGCTCTGTTTGCCATACCGTTAGAGACCAACAATTCTAAAGTATTTTTCCTTTTCAGTTTAATTGCTGGAATTTTAACTTTAAAATCCGGACCAATTTCTGTTTCTAATTCTTCACCGTTTAAAATGATTTTAACGGTTTCTTCCACGCGGCCTAAATCCAATAAATAAGCTATTGCTTTACCTTTTGGTCTTTTAAATTTAGTGGAATAGCTGGCTGTTCCAGAGAATCTTTGATATTCAGTACCAAAGTCTGTCCATGATTTTAAGCTTTCCATTTCTACTGCTTTTGGCAGTTCTGGTCCACCTGAAACAAATTTCAACCTCCATTCTCCCGTAATTGGAGTTGAGGCACTTTTCACTTTATAATAAGCGTAGTCAGCAGTATGGCTTTCGTTAGTAAGGGTCTGCAAAATACAGCTCTCTCCTTTTTTAAGCTGCAGGTAAACTTCTGTCCCATTAGCAGTTTGCTTGATAGCCGCATACCCTTTTTCTTCTGTCATTGGGTTAAATAATGAAACCGATTGGGCTTTGGTATTGATTGTAAACCAACCATCAATGGGTGCATCATTTTCATTTACAATGAAATAATATTTTCCTTTTTCATTAGCGCGGCGGATAAAATTCAAACCCTTAGTTTTCATACTTTCGGGAGCAATATTCGCTGCTTTCATTAAGGCATCTAAATCATTACTTAAAGAAATGCTTCCCTTTCCTAATTTCGCAGTCTGTACATCCCCAACTTTCTGAAAAATCAGTTTTGCCATCATTGCTTTTAAGGCAGTTTGTCTTGTTGCTAAATCTGCAAAACCTGGAACATCTGTAGGTAAACTTTTATAAAAAATGATATTTACGCCTGAAGAAGCTAAGTCAAAAAGATGCTTCATGGTTTCCAAAGGAATTAAATCTGCCCCTGGAACCAATAAAGTTTTATAAGAAACGTCAGCAGTTTTAATCTGATTGTTTAGCGCTGTGGTCTGTAAAATCTGCTGGTCAGATATAAAGTCAAAATCGTAGCCTTTATCATATAATTGGTGTGCCGCTGCTTCTAAATTGGTTCCTTTAAATCCTTTTTCCATTCCATCAAAATGAATCAACATGGAATTCCCACGTTTTGCATAAGCATCAGAAATTGGAAGATACATCAAGAAATCATTATTTGGTTTTCCATCCTGCAAGAATGATTGCGCATGTGCCACATATTTATTTAATGTAGGAAAGTCGTTATAAAAACTGTTGTTTGGTGTAAAATGCACTGCGGCATAAAATAACCAGCCTGGCCATGGTGCATCTTTTGGTGTGTAATTGGATCCATGGTAAAAAGTATGATTGATCCCTCCTAAAAGGAATAAGTCCATTTTTTTCTTTACATCACCCAATTTTGAAAGAAAGTGATCATTTTCCCAAGTTGCAGATTCAGAAGAAGCCAAAGGCTTTCCGGTAACGTGTGCAGCAGAAGAAGCAAATTTTATTCTCAGTACATTGTCGCCTTCAGCTTCAGGAATATCTGTAGCAGCATATAAATCTAAAATATTTGCAGGAGAGCCATGTGCCTGATTTCTGATGATTTTACCTTTTCCTTTTGCCCATTTGTGCCACTCCTTAGTATAATTTTCAAGCAATAAATCAGAGATTGTCTCTCTATAATCGGTTAAAACTCTTGCATTATGAGCTGCATCAGGCGAGTTGCCTAAAAGTGCTGGTAATTCATTTTGCAGGTCATATCCTTTTCGTTTTTTAAATTCTTCAAAAAAACCTGGTGTCCAATCTGCTTCTCCGCGGGCATCATCTACCTCATAAGAGTCATTGAAAAAACCTCGCATGTAAGACAAATCATAGCCTTTAAAAGCCTCATCAAAATGATTTAAATAATCATCAGTTGCTTTTTTAGAGAAATGATCAATGGCGTAACCTTCTCCGCCAGGTCCCGCTCTTTCCACCATCTTTCCGTGTAGGCCAGAGTAAACAGCATAAAGGGTCCAAAGACCTTCTTTTGCTGGGGCTGTCCAGTTTAAAGTTGCATCCTCATTCAATTGATCAGTAATATCTATCACTCTTCCATCCTGAGAGTAGGCCATCAGGATTACAGGTTTTAAAGTTTGTGCAAATTGAACTTGGTCAATTGCTAAAGTTTGCAGGTTTGCGTTTTTAGAAATAGGCTGCACTAGAGTTGTAATGTTTGAACGCATACCGCCTTCCTGTCTTAAAAGAGGCTTTTGTTCGTATAGCAGTGGTTCAATAATTTTCTCATCTCCTTTTAAACGATAGATTTTATAAGCCATGTATTTACTGGCATCTTCATCTTTCACCCAAGGACCACCAAATGGCCATCCTGAAGCCTGCGCCATATCTATTCCTAAATCCAGTGATTTTGCTTTGTCTAACGTGTAGCTCAGCATATCCATCCATTTAGGAGTAAGGAAATCTATAAACTTACTTTCCTGCCCTTTTACGCCATAAATAGTGGTAATTTCCAACCCTCCTAAACCCGCTTTTTGGTACTTGTTCATGATCCAATTCAGATTGGCGGTATCTACTGCAGAACCTTCCCACCACCAGCGTGTCCAAGGTTTATTTTGCTGGGTAATTTTAGGCCATGTTAATTGGCTTTGTGCAAATGAAATGGTTAAAAAGCCGCTCAACAAAAATGTCAATAGTGCTTTTCTCTGATAGTTTTTAATCATAATAAGGATACAGAAATAAGATTTTACCCGCTAAATTTTTGATATGTAAAATGTTAGTGAATAGTCTTTAGATTTTCTGATAATTGGTTATTTCGTGAATTTCTAAAATAGCAAAATTAATACAGTGTCCTATCCTGTATCATCCTGAAACTTTTATTTAATAAAAAAACCCATAGGAGAAATTCCTATGGGTTTAATTTATTTTCAGAAAAAAATCTTTTTAATTATATCCTGAGTTTTGAGTGTATAATCCCTGTTTCACATCCAATTGTGTTTGCGGGATTGGATAAATGATAAAGTCTTTCACAAATGGTTGCATTTGCTTTTGGACATCTTCGGCAGTAATCCAAGCTGGTATTTTTGTTGTTACCAAACCGCTTCTTACCAAATCATGCCAACGTGAACCTTCCGAACCAAATTCTAAACGACGTTCAGCCATTAATTGATCAAGGGTTAAAGTAGCAATTGGCAAAAGTCCAGCTCTTTGACGCACTTGATTAACTGGTACAATTACATCAGTTGCAACATTTCCGCCACCACCTTTTAAAACACACTCCGCTTTTAATAAGAGAACATCAGTATATCTCAATACTATAAAATTAATGGGCCAATCTATCCTATTGGCGGGAACTTTAGTTAAATCAACATATTTTTTAAAGAAAGATCTAGACTCCACCACTCCACCAGTTCCTACATAACCACTTTGAATACTAAAAGATTTACGAGTGTCTGCACCTGAATACGCATTGATCAAATCCACTGAAACTGGGCGAATTTGTAAGCCTCCCTGAACAGCTTTACCTAAAGAAGTGAACCATCCGTCAGGAACTAAAACCCATGGAAAGGTTGCCCCAACGATAGGGCTAGCGCCGGTAACGTATTGAACATCAAAAACCACCTCTGAATTATTTTCATTAGTGAAAGAGAATATGCTAGGGTATGAAGTAATAAATGCATATTTATTACTAGTTACCACCTCATTTAATAGCGTATAAGCCTTACCCCATTCATTTGAATTTAAACCTGGCCCCTCAATATCATAGGTTGGACCCGATTTTGTCATGTATACCAAAGCTAAAATTGCTTTGGCAGCATTCTTAGTTACCCTACCTTTTTCTGTAGTTGCATAAACTTCCGGAAGATTGTCTATACTGAACTGCAAATCAGACTGAATCAAATCATAAATTTTTGAAACATCAGAACGGGGTATATCTAATGCATCATTTGCTGATAATACTTTGTCTATTAAAGGAACTTTACCGAACCATCTTACCAGATCAAAATAGTAAAAGGCTCTAAGAAACCTAGTTTCGCCTTCTAAACGTTTTCTCAAGTTAGCATCACTAATAATGGTTCCGTTTGTTGCCAATTGGTCTAAAACTACGTTGGCCTTATATATCCCATTATAGTTAGTGCTCCAAGCTTCTTCAATATAAGGATTTGAAGAAAGCGTTTTTTGGAAACTGTTTATTCCTTCCCAATCTCTCACCCCGCCATCAGAAACGGCATATAAATTATCAGATCTTGTTTCTGATAAATTCAACTGTCTATCTGGATAGGTTTTTAAAGATGCATAAACTGCATTTACTCCTTGAATAAAATCATTGGGAATTGCGTAAAATGTTGACGTAGTTGCCGATGATATGGGGTTTTGAGTTAATTCTTTTTCACAACTAGTTGCTAACAAAACAACTAAAATTGCGCTTGTATAAAATATCTTTTTCATGATTTTGTTAGCTTAAAATGTAAAATTTAGACCAAAAATTAAAGATCTGGCAAGTGGGAGTCCGCCATAGTCGCCAGATTCAGGATACTGAGAGCTACCACTTAAACTGGTGTTTGTTGCTTCAGGATTATAACCTCCGTCATACTTATCTTTCCCGAAGAAATTCTCAGCAGATAAATAAATGCGGGCATTTGAAACTTGCTTAATTTTTAAAACCTTTCCCAAATTATATCCTAAAGTGATATTTCTTACACGGATATAATCAGATGAATAAAGCCAGTCGGTATTTTTAATTCTTCCAAATGTTCCTGTTGTTTTACCTATTGATCCATCGCCAGGATTTGCAGCAGAGCGCCACCTGTTGTCCCATGATGCTAAAACATTATCTGTAATACCAGTACCAGTTCTGTTGATAGATCTTCCGAATAAAGAGTAAATAGATCCTCCAGATTGGCCTTGTACCAATACACCTAAGTCAAAATTCTTCCATTTAAAATTATTGGTGATTCCATAGGTATAAGTAGGGTTTGGGTGACCAACAATCACTCGGTCATTCGCATCAATTACCCCGTTTCCATCTGCATCAAAATATTTTGCATCACCTTCAGTTTGGGTGCCATACTTCGCAACATTACCTGAAATATCTGCAGCAGATAAAATCCCTATCTGTTTTACTACATAAATGCTGTATAATGGTTCTCCAACTTTAATTAAACTATGAGAAATATCAAAACTAGAAGGCACAAGTATTTGTGTTTGCCCTGTTGGTAAAGCAGTTACTTTATTGGTATTATGAGAAATATTTGCCGAAGCAGACCATTTAAAATCTCCCGTTAAAATCTGTCCATTTAATTCCAATTCTAATCCATTATTTTGTACTTCACCCACATTTGTAAGAGATGAACTAAAACCTGTAGTTTGCGGGATAGAAACATTTAATAAAAGATCAGAACTTGTACGGCGATACATATCAAATGATCCTGAAATTCTGTTGGAAAGCAAACCGAAATCAAGTCCTAAATTAATGGTCTGTGATTTTTCCCACTTCAAATCTGGGTTAACTACTCCGTTTGGTGCTTGGCCAACTACAGCAGCTCCATTTAAAGAATAGTTGTAATTTGAGAGTAAAGGTATGCTACTGTAATCTCCAACATTATAATTACCTGATTCGCCATAACTTAATCTAAGTTTCAAATCACTAATCACATTGGTGTTTTTCTTCATGAAATCCTCTTGGGTTATTCTCCATGCTACAGAAGCAGAAGGGAATAATCCCCACTTTGTATTTGCACCAAAACGTGAAGAACCATCACGACGTAGACTGGCAGATATGAGGTATTTATCAGCATAGCTATATTGTGCTCTTCCAAAATAAGAAAGTAACACATTTTTAGTCTCTGTTGTATTTCCTACTATACCATTGGCTGCATTTAAAGTGGTAATTACACTATTTCCAAATCCTCCGGTTGAGGAAAGAGAAGCATTATTCAGTTTATCCATATTATATGCATAACCAGCAAGCAAGGCTAAATCATGTACTTTATTAAAAACTTTAGAATAATTTAATGTATTCTCATTTACTAAGGTTTGTCTCCTAAACTGAGAAAAAGACCCTGAAGTATTTACGGTTAGCTGTGCTAACCGAGAGGCTAAAGTACCTGTAATGCCATAAGGAGTATAGCGTTTTGCGGTATAATCTGTATTGTCAAAATTCAGTGTAGAACGTAGAGTTAAGCCATTTAAAATTTGATAATCTGCAAAAATGGTTGCCAAATTTCTAAAAGTTGCATTACTTGTCAAATTATCCTGCAATCTGGTGGTTGGACTAGTTGGAGAAGAGCTCCATCTGTATTTATCATTATTATAAACATTAACAGATAAGCCCATGGTATCTTCCTGAACTGGTGTCATACTGGTTAACTGATGGAGGATATTATCCTTTCCCTCCACACCAGGATCTTGTCCGACAGAATAGGTTGGAGAAAGATTAAGACCAAATTTTAATTTGTCGTTTGCCTTAATTTCTATGTTTGCTCTCGCAGAGTAGGACTTATAATTCAGTCCAATCACCATACCTTCTTGATCAGCATAATTACCTGAAACATAATATTTAACCGCATCCGATCCACCACTAGCAGAAACCTGATAGTTTTGAACCAAACCTTTTCTAAATGCTTCATCTTCCCAATCGATAAAACTTAAGCCTGGATGCCCCGCTTGCAACCATCGGTCATCATACATTAAATTTGTATTTACCTGCCCAGGAGCTAATCCTAACAATACCCTACGCTGTTCATTAGTTTGCGCGGCTGTTCTCCCAGTTGCAGAAGTTACCCAATTGTAATTGATCATTTCTAAGGCTCTATCAATCCACTGCGGACCGTTAAGCATTGCAAGTTTCCTACTGGCTTCATTATAACCTACATAAGTATTGAATGTAATTTTAGGAGCACCAACTTTACCTTTTTTGGTGGTAATTAATACCACACCATTAGCTGCTCTGGAGCCATAGATTGCCGCTGAAGCAGCATCTTTTAATACCTGAATAGATTCAATATCATTTGGATTAATATTATCTAACGGGTTTCCTGTAGCATAATTTCCAGAACCGTTGGGTGTTGCACTTCCCAATGGGAAACCATCTACCACATATAAAGGTTCACTACCTGCAGAAATAGATCCTGTTCCCCTTACCTGCACACTTAAACCCTTGCCAGGCAGGCCAGTAGTTTGTTTAACGGTAACCCCAGCCATTTGCCCTACCATCGCCTGATCTACCCTGCCCACAGGCCGTTCGTCTAAATTATCTGCTTTAAACGTACTTACGGCACCAGAAACATTTGCCTTTTTCTGCGTTCCATAACCGATAACCACTACTTCATTTAAGGCCTTGGTATCTGAAACTAAGGTTACATTCAATGTTGTAGATGATCCAATTTTAACAGTTTGAGAAACAAAACCGAGATAAGAAAAATAAAGTTCTTCCCCTTGTTTTGCGTTAATTGAATAATTCCCATTTACATCAGAAATTGCCCCTCTGTTTGTCCCTTTATTTTGGACTGCTACTCCGGGCAATGGCAAGCCCGTTTCATCTATAATTTTTCCATTAATTGGATTATCCTGCGCATTAACATGCAAACTGCCGATCATAAAAGCGAACAGTAAAATGAGATAACCAAAGCGATGACGGCTTTTTTGTACCTTTAAATTCATAATAATTATATTAGGTTAATAATTTGGTATAGCACTCATTTTTGGTAATGATTACTGATCAAAAGTAATTGTAGATATTGTTGCTTGCAACCTGCTTCATCCTGAAGTAAAAAAATTTTAATCAATTAAAATATACCAATTTAAAAATACTGTTTATTGAAATTTAATTCTTCATAAAATAGAATATTTAAAACGAATTTATTCTTAATAAATAAGGTTGAATCAAGTACTGGAAATCAAGATTTTCGTTTATGCAAATAGCTGCTCTTAAGAAATGGATTTTTTAAAAAAAAGACCATCTCGGATTGAGATGATCTTTTATGACGTGGCTGGGAGCCACTTATTGAACCAATTAATTTTATAATAAAAGAAGAAATATCTTTATGATAATTATATTTCTTTCTTCAAAAGTATTGTGAAATTGCAAAATTCGCAACCTGTGTTATCCTGCTCTAAATCATTTTGTTTCGGCAATCAAACTATATCCTGATTTATATTCCCCAAAAGTTATCAAAAATCTGTCTAACATTATCCCAGGGTCCATAGGTTTAATTTGTAAAGTATGTTTACCCGATTTAAGCTCATTAAAAACTATTTCCTGTTCAGCACTATTACTTAAAACATTCTCTTTCCATTCAACGCTTCTCCCCTCTGTAGCAAAAGTTTTAACCTGCCATTCCCCTTGGTCAATTCTTACCGCATACCTTAAGCCTGATTGATTGTTAATTGGATGCGTTGGAACTGTGTATATCTTAACTTGTGGTTTTTTTGAGCTATTACTCACAAAACGATAGCTAAGTACAATGCTGTCTTTAGTTAATGCAAACAAACCATCAATTGGAAGTGTACTGAATACTTTCCCTGAATAACCTAGACCGTCCAATATTTCCCATTTCTTAGTTTTACCTTCTTTTATCCCTGTGTAGTTTTCTGCAAAAATAGAGATCAACCCGTTTTTTTCTTTAAAGGTATTTTGCTCATTTATCATTTTGGAAACCGGTAACCTCACAAATTTATTCCCCTCATTAGTTTTAATGGTAATCATAAAATCTTTTACCTCATTAACACTTGGGTTTAAGGCAATCCAAATCCTTTGCTGATGCAATTCATTTTTATTGAGCACCCCACTATTTTCCGAAAAAACCAATCCTTTTTGATCAGCTGAGATTTCCCATGTGAGTTTTTCTGATTTGATCAAGAAAATATCAATAAAATAACTTTGCCGACTAGTTGTATAAATAATGGGTAGTGATGAAGTATCAGTAAGCATTTGAGTCTGGCCTTCAGGCATGATGTTCCATTCTTTGCTAAAATTTGTTTGATTAGCTTTTATTTCAGGTTCATCATAAACAGGAAGCTTACGCGGCGCCATAGACATTACCCCGTTCCACTTTGCATTGGCAATGCTGTTATTATACTTATTCGTTAATTGTTCAATTTGTTGGTAGGCATTGTGAACAGAATCCTGATAATCTAAGGCACTTAGCCTTCCCTGTTGCCCATATAAAACAGCCTTATCATGAAAAATAAATTTTTTATTCATGTTGGATGCAGCGCTCACCGGATATTCTACCAGTTCAAAAAAGGCATCTTTTAACTGTTCAGGTAATCCCTTTTTTAAGAATTGAACTTCATATTCCAGTTCTTTATATTGATTGATGCGGTTTTGAGCTTCATCTCCGTAAGAAAAGTGATTGTATGCTGTTAGTTTTATTGGTGTAGTTGGCTCTGTTTGGCTCCAGCCCATAAACTCAGGCTTTCTCTCATAAGCGAGCAGGTAATATTTCCAATAGATATCCGCTATTGCTTTCCCGCTACCTTTAAATATACTCGTATACCAATTGTCCAAGTGTTGCTTTACAAAACTGCTTTTCTGAAAAGGAGTGATATCAAATGCCATATCCATAAAAAGTTGCGTCTGATATTCCGCAGGTTTGATATCTCCAACATTTAATACCCAAATTTCTCTGGCTTTTAAATTATAGGCTTTCACCATTTCTTCCCGCATTAATGCTGGAGGTGTGGTGCTTAACCACAAATAATCATGCGGACGGCCCCAATAAGAGGCATGATAATAAACGCCTGATCCTCCTTTTCTATTATCTTCTTTTGGTTCATTCAACCGGCGGATATAGCCATAATTATCATCTGGCCAAACCAAAGTAATGTCGTCAGGCACTTTTAAGCCTTCATCGTAAATACCCAATACTTCCTTATATAGTGTAAGTGCTTGTGGAATTTCTTTTTGCTTGAGCGTTGTGGACAGCATTTCTTGCTGGTCTTTCATCACCTGTTCTAAAACAGGAACTGCTTCCTTGTTGTTCTTTACGCCTTCCATCCCACTATCGTGAACGCCACGCATTCCCATAGAATAAATTACTTCATTTCCTGCACTTTGGACTACCCTCTTCTTCCAATAATCTATCACTTTATCTTTATTGTTGAGGTAATTAAAATTACCCATGGTTTTTTCATCCCATTCATCCACATTGTTGCGGAGCATAGGTTCTGCATGGGAGGTACCAATCACAATGTGGAATTTTTTAGCAACTGCTAAATTGCCCGGATAGCTGAAGAAAGCTTTTGTACCGGGGTGCATGGCCGGCCAGATCATATTTGCTTTTAAGCGGAGCAAGAGCTCAAAAACCTGCTCATAGGTTTTAGGACCAATATTTCCCAATTGAGGATCGTAGGTATTACTCGCCCAAGGTCGTAAACCCCAATCTTCATCGTTAATAAAAATACCACGGTACTTTACAGATGGTGTTTTTGATAAATAATTTTGAGCTGGAATAATTAGTTTCTCTTTTTTTACAGCCGGAACATCAGCCCACCAATACCAAGGATTTACGCCTATCTGTTCTGAAAGCTTGAAAACGCCATAAGCTAAACCTCTGGCATCGCTTCCGGTAATCACAAAAGCTTTTTTAATTTTTGCATTAGGCTGATTCAAAAATTGCCATGAAAAAACTTCTGTTTTTCCTAAGAGATCATCTGTTTTAAGATTTTTTAATTTCTTTGTTAAAGCATAATTTGGCAACTGTAGGAAAATGACATTTCCACTCAGCTTATTAAAATCGGTGATTACCATAGGCTTTTTACCACAAACACGTTCAATATCTTTAGCCAGTAAGTTTGCCATTAGGGAATCTATCGCATCATTCCCTTTATTGTAAAAAATACTTACAGTTTCTTTTGAATCTGTTAAAGTGAATTCTTGCGCTTTTAGGTTTGTAAAGCTTAAAATTATTACTAGAAAGGCTATTAAGCCACAATATTGAGATTTCATATTGGTAAATAAATAATTATGCAATGAATTATAATAATTTGGTAATCAGGCTAAATTCTGTGATTTTAATTTTTAATTTGCCACTAATACACTAATTATTATTAAAAATTGATGTATTAGTGATTAAAATTTTTAGAAGCCTAAAATAATCCTTTGACAAAATAAATGCTATTATTTATAAATTAAAAAAGCACAGCTTAAGATAGCTGTGCTGATTTATTCAAGTATATAATTATAATTTAATTACTCCCATTTAAAAGGTAAATACCAATTGTCACGGTTAGATAAGCGACTTAACGTTTTGGCATAATCTGCACTCCCCACTGGAAATTTAGCGGCTACTTTAGTTGCTAAATAATTTGTATCGTTTCTTCTTAAAGCGATACGTAATAAATCTGGCCAACGGTAACCTTCAAATGCAGTTTCTTCAGCTGCCTCTTTAATCAGGGCATCTTCTATAAATAGATTAAGCGCTGCTTGATTAGTTACAGGTTTATATTTTATAGCAGTAATTACATCCGCTGAGTTTTTGGTCACTATGCTTTTGGCAGTTAAATCAAAATACTTAACAGAATCTAATACTACTGGAGCTAAAGCCACTCTATTTCTTATCCCATAACCTCTGTAATAAGGTCCTCTAAAAGTAGGATTATTCCCTTCACGGGCGTCAAAATAATATGGAGAACTTGGGCTCTCAGCAGTTTGCTGTATATTAGTTACGTTTCTAGATCTCTTATCGCTAGCAGAACGAAAATCGGTTGGGTCATCAAAATTAGGTAGAAAACCATTATTTAGTATGGCCATAGCCAGCAGATTTCTATTGTCTCTGTTAGCTGCTTCAGCCATTCTTAAATGCAACTGTCCTGCCCTATATAAAATCCATTTACCTGTAGTTTCAAATGGTAGGCCTGCGCTGTAACGACCTAAAAATTTGGTGATTTCAGGATTGCCTAAATTGTCCCGGTAAGAACCTTGTGCTCGGTAGCTGTCTCCAACTCTGGTATTGGTGTTACTTACTTCATTTGCCCAATTATTAACGGCTTTAATGGAAGGTTTAAAAAGATAATCTTTAGAGGTAGAAAACATCTTGATAAAAGGGTTTTCCGGACTAAAGTTTTTATCAAAAGGCATCACCCATATATTATCATAATTAGAGAATCTTTCGTTAAAAGCCTGATCAAAAATATTATGCCAGTTACCATTATTAATATCACCAGTATAAGCAATCCTATAAGTCTCATAATAATCTTGGCTATTCGCTGCTGGGTATAGCTGAAGTGCAGAATTCATGATAGCGTTATAATAACCTGCTGCTTTTGACCAATTTTGCTTCCATAAGTTCAAATCGCCCAAAATCAACTTCTTTATAATAAATACCTTTGCCATAGAATATCCATCATTAGAATTCAATAACGATGACCCAGCAGGATAGGCTTCTTTGTAGGGAAGTGATTCAGCAAATGCCAATGTTTTATCTAATAACTCGTCAAAAGGAATTCTTTTAAATTTGGTAGCATCTTTTAAATCATCAATATTAGCAATTGGCTCGGTAATATAAGGCACATTTCCCCAATGGATACCTACCTGTAGGTATAGCCAAGATCTTAAAGCTCCAATATCTGAATAACGTTGATTATATTCATCAAGAGTCATTCTGTTTTCTGCCAGCATGATATTAAAGTTGAATAGCACATCATTACAGTTGGCAATTATTTTGTAAAAAGGCAGTGGATTAGCATATTGATTGCCTGCAGTTTCTGTATGGTTATTAATCTGTATTAAATCTTTATCCCCGTTAACGGTTACATCCATCAAATCAGCCCTCAGTTCGTTCAACACAATATATTGTTTTCCCAAACCTAAAAACTGACCATAAATACCCAAAACGGCTGCATCAGCATCAAAAACATTGCGGTAAGCCTGTCCGGCTTCTAAAGCATTACCGGGTGCAATATCAAAAGTTTTCTTACACGAGAATAATAAAACTATTGAGCCAAGTGCTACAGTGTATTTAAATAAGCTCTTTACTTTTCTTTTCATTGTATATTCTTTAAATTTTAAGTCCAAAGTAATTTTGATAATTATTTATCAGATTATTTTAGCGTTAGACTATTTTAAATTCTTTTCTATTATAAACCAATCCTTAAGCCCAACTGCAAAGTTCTGAATTGAGGTTCCAAACCTACATCAACACCTTGAGTAAACAAACCATTTCCGGCACTAAACTCAGGATCGTATCCTAAATATTTTGTTACCGTGAAAATGTTATTTCCTGTCACATAAATTCTGGCGTATTTAATTGCTCTATCTTTAAAATTAAAATTATAATTGATAGTTGCAGTTCTTAATCTTAAATAAGAGCCTTTCTCTATCCATCTATCAGAAAAACGGGCATTGCCAGAAGGGTCTCCAAAAGATGCTCTAGGCACATCCGTTACCTGTCCTTCCACTCTCCATCTATTTGTTACGCTAAAAGTTTGATTTTCGTAACCACTCATCGACTCCAAATTTTTACGTTGATAATTATAGATGTCATTTCCCGAACTGAAAGTCATCAAAGCATCAAAAGACCAGTTTTTCCAACTTACCGTATTCGATAAGCCTCCTAAAAAATCAGGGTTAGGATTTCCTATAACCTGTCTATCATTATTATCAATAATTTTATCATTATTTAAATCAGAAAAGATCACGTCTCCTGCCTGAAATGGCACCGGATTTCCCTGTACATTTAGATAAGTTAAACCGCCAGCACTTGCTTGTGCCGAAGTACTGTAAACACCATTTGTTTTGTAACCATAAAACAAGTTTGATTCCATACCTGTTTGTGTAAGGTAAGTAGCACCGGCAAAATTATTTAACATTCTACCTCCTGGTATCTGAGTCACTTCGTTTTTGTATTTAGAAAGATTTAACCCAACATCCCACTTCACGATTTTGTTGATTACCCTACCATTTATTGATAAATCCAATCCATTGGTTTTCATGCCCCCATCATTACTTACTACAAAATTGAAACCTGTAGCTACAGGAACTTCCCTATAAGTGATTAAATTTTTCGCATCATTATTGTAAACATCAAGCGTCAAGTTTAAACGTTCGTTAAATAATGAAACATCAAGCCCCAAGTTTGCTTTGGTAACTGTTTCCCATTGCAGTTGTGGATTTCCAATATTGCCCCTCACCAAACCCTGTACGCCTAAGAAATTTTGAGAAACGTAATATTGCTTGGCAGCATAATTACCAATATCGTAATTCCCTGTTAAGCCGTAACTTGCCCTCAATCTTAAATTTTGGATAGTTTTAGCATTGGCCATAAAATTTTCTGAAGAAATTAACCATGCCAAACCTGCTGATGGTAATACAGCAAATTGGTTTCCACCTAAAGTTAAGCCTTCGTTTGCTTCCTTTCCAAAACGGGATGAACCATCAACTGCCATGTTTAAAGAAACAAAATACTTTTTACTGAAGTTATAATCGGCATTGGCGTACATGTTTAACCAATTCCAGTCTCCATTAGAACCCCCAACTCTTCTCAATGCGGCCTGACCGCTGGATACGCTCACAAACTCATCCGTTGCAGAGTTGAAACCAACTCCGTAATCAGTTTCGCTTTTATTACTATTGTACCTAAAACCTAAATTTGTACTTAAATGATGTTTGGCATTAAATGACTTTACATAACTGATCCTTGAATCGTTATATAAAGCATATAATCTGGAAACATAACTGCCCGAGCGATTGAAAACAACAGATTTACTTAAAGTATCTTCAACCACCCCCTTATTAGGTACAAATATTTTCTCTCTCACCTTATCAAAGGTTACCCCTACCAATGTTTGTAAAGTAATTGAATTACTAATTAAATAGGATAAGCCAAATGAGCCCAAGAATCTGTAATTATTATCTAAATTTTGGGCATTGCTGATAATTGCTGTTGGATTACTAACCCCAAATAGGTCAGAATCTGCCAAATTTGGAGAAACAGCACCATTATCATCTACATCATTTGTTGCCAAAAAAGGCGCTTTAACCTGACTTAAATAAAATGGATTTGTTTTATTGGAAATTCCCTGATCTCTTAAAGTTTGATTGTTTGAGGTGAATGAAAGATTTGCAACAGCTTTTACCTTTTTAGTCAGGTTCAAATCTGCATTAAATCTGGTTTGGTATCTTTTTAAATCTGTATTTCTGGTAATTCCATCATTTTTAAGATAACCTAATGATAAGCCATAAGTTGCAATATTGTCTCCCCCTGTAACTTTTAAGTAATAATTTTGGTTGAAACTGTTTTTAGCCACCTCGTTTTGCCAATTGGTGTCATAATGATACCTGTAGTAATCAGGATTACCAGCTATGTTATCGTTAAAATAAGATTTAGAGGTAATTTCATTATTGGTCAGTCCTGATGTTTTTAAAACATCAGCCAAATAAACTTTATAGTCGCTTGCGCCAAATACAGGTGTTTCAGAAGGTTTAAAATTAAATCCTCCATAAGTTGCAACATCTATTTTGGTAACCTGCTCTTTAGCTCTAAGGGTATTGATTAATACCACACCGTTAGCACCTCTGGTACCGTAAATAGATGCTCCGGCATCTTTTATTACCGTAATATTATCTATATCCTTTAAATCTAAATCTTGAAGTGGATTATAATAATGCCCTGAAGTTAGTGAAATGCCATACTCTGTATTATCATAAACAATCCCATCAACAATATATAGTGGTTGATTAGAAGCATTAAAAGAATTAAACCCTCTGATGTTCATATTGGCGCCTAAACCGGGTGTTCCGGAACGCCTTACTGCTTTTACTCCTGCCATTTTACCCTGTAAATACGCTTCTGGAGATTCACTAACCCTCCCCCAATTGTCATTCAGCTCAATCGCATCTACCGCATAGGGAATGTGTACTTTTAAATCCTTGTTAAAAGGCATTGCAACTACATCATAAATTGATTGAAAGGAAGCCTCATTTAAAAAAACTTCAATCACCTTTCTTCCTTTTAAAGCAATTTCTTTAGACTGGTAGCCTTGAGCATTAATATTGATCACTGATTTGTAATCGGGAACGCTTAAACTGTACATCCCTTTATCATTTGTAATGGCTGCGGAAAATCCCTCCACACTTACATTAGCACCGGGAATAGGGTTTCCCGAGAATGCTTCCTTTACAAAACCGGTAATTTTAATTTGACTTACATTATTTTTTGAATTAGAAAAAGCTTTGGTTGAATCTGCTACAGAAACTCTTGTAGAGTCAATTTCCTGCGCTTTTACCTGCAAAAATATTAATGTTAATAAACCAGGCAATACAACGTACCTGAACGCTCGAGTAAATATTTGCATAAGTTTGATCCTTTGGTCTTAGGTCTTATTTAAAGTTTAAATTTAATTTTACGGAACTGGAACAAGTCTGATATAATCCAGCAATAGAGTATTTAATCCGTTTGTTGTTACGTTATTACTTACTAAAAAGACATCTGTATCCCCGTATTTAGCAACGGTATATTCTCCTGCATATACTTCATCATAATTAGGAACAAAAGTTCCGTCAGATTTTTTGATAGCGCCTAACTTTTCATAATAAGGGATTTCAGTAGCTGTATTTTTAAGAAATGCTATTCTTTCTCTGGCATAATCAATGTCGGTTTTGCCAGTAGCAGGTACTAAGTTAAAATCTCTTACGGCCCTGAAATAGACTTTATATTTAACTGATTTGAGAAGAGGTGTATATTTAACCCAAAAGCCAGATACACCATGATTTTCGATCAGTAAATCTTTAAAATAGGAATTGTACAACGGACTGTTCTCGTCTAAAGAATTTCTTCTCGTTCTGATCTGAACTGTTTTAGAACTTTGTAATGTATAATTAGATTCTCCCTGAATGATGACTGGTTTTATTTTACTTACTTTATCATAATTCAACTTGTTCATTACGTATACCACACCGTTACTCGCATTATAGGTGCTTACTATGGCATTTTTATCCAAGTTATAAACCACACTGTCTTTTGCAGAGTATAGCTGAGTAGGCAAGTTGTTTTTATCATACCTTCCCCGTATAGCTAAATCCTTAATCACATTATACTTCACCAAGCTATCAGTTACCGCAACAGTATCTGTTTTAAAATAGGGTGTCAGTTTAGTCTTTTCATCGTTAAATGCCTGATCAGTTAAAATGATATAAGTATATAATGAATCTTCACTACTGATGTCATTAGTATTCAAATACTTATTTAAGGATAAAACACCCACTCCTTCTTTGTAGATAGGCTGCCCGGTAATTTGATCATATCCAATGATTTCTGATTGAGACTCAATCCTTTTTTGATAGGAAAGCTTTTGTAATTCCTTTCTTTGCAATTCTCCTTTACCGCTGGAATTTAAATACTCCCAAATACTTTGCTTTGGAACTATGGCTTGGTCTATTACATGCAGAACCCCGTTACCTACATATTTATCACTGCTTAATATGGTAGCTTCATCAAATGTGGTGGCTGTAAAAATGGCATTCTTTTTACTCAATAACCTTACCCTTACACTCGGCTTAGCCTCTGCAGTAAAATAGGAAAGAACAGCTATGTGATTGGCTACAAAAAGTTTAAGTTTTGTAGTGTCATTTAATATTGAGGCATCCAAATTAGCCAAAGCGGCATTATTTGGAGCCCAAACAGTAAATGTTTTAGCGGATGATAAAATTTTATCATATCCGGTTTTCACCAAATACTCATTAAATTTTGATAGATCCTGATTTTTAACGATTTCCTGCAAAAGGTTCTCGTTCAAAGCCTCCTCATTGGTTTCATTGTGAACATCCCACTTTTTACAGGCTGTAAAAGCTATGGTCACTCCCAGAAAAAGTAGCAGTATATAATTTTTCTTTAAAAAATTCATTTCAAATATTTATTTAAATTAATATTCCAAGGTACCATCAGGATTGATCATTGGATGAATTTGGTTTTGATCTACCGGTATAAATTGCACTACATCAACATGTAAATCACCAGAAGCACCGCCCACCCATTTAATTTCAAATGAATAGGTTTTGGTTGATGGTAAATCAATAGTACCTAATAATCTACCGTTATAATTTGTACTGGTATTCCCGTTGATGTACTGCTTCCAACCTTGAGATTCCAACTCTGCTTCTGAGCCTGCGGGTCTTTTTGCTATCCCATCGTATGTTCTTTGCATGGGTACCCCATCAATAGAGATCTGGTTTGTATAAGATGGATTGCTACTTGATTTTCTGTAATATTCATAACAAATCCAAACTTTATATTTCCCTTTTACCAATAAAGGCGTAGTAAAAGTGAACGCAGCTGTACGGGATGTAGGACCTGTTGGAATCTCTAACATATCGCCATAAATAAGAGGAGCGGACGGCTTATAAGTATAAAATAGTGAAGATACCCCATCCGAAGCAGTAATAGTACTCAATTTAACCGGCTTTTTGAATTCATTACTAGCTCTTCTAAAGATGGAAGGCAATGCCCTATTTTCAGGAAAATCAGCAATATCCCAATCTAATCTAAGTGGTACGCGTACTTTTATTGCCAAATGGCCTGTTGAGGTTACTCCGGAAGCTGTATAGGGTGCCGTGGTATGCAATACCCCATTAGTTGCAGAATTATCACTGCTATTTCTGTTTAGAGTAATACCTGTCTCGTGTTTCCCATTAAAATCATCGTCATTGATTAAAACTTTGGTGTTTGATAATTTTGCTGTGATTACTTCTGCCGGTGCTTCTGTTTCGTGAGCAGTAGTGGAGATGATATCTGCCAGATATTTTGCTCCCTGCAATATGTGGAATTCAGCATATATTCTTAAACTATCGTTGGGTTTTGTTGGATCACCTGTTTTAGAAAACCTAGCTTTTAATGCTGCAAAGTTAGCATAGCCAGCAGCTTTTAAAGTTGAATCCGTTTCTGCTAATAACGTAAACCTTCTTGCTCCATTTTTATCTGGTGCAATATTTAGGGAATCGTAAATACTGGTAGCTTTTAAAACTTGAGTAAAGATGGAATATTTAGGATCAGTTTCTACCAATTGAGCTACTGTTTTATTAGCTGGAATTAACATTTTATCGATAACATGTATGATCCCGTTTCCAACAATGATGTCTCCTTTTACCAGATTGGCTTGTCTATTAATTCGTCTAACTGTGATTCCATTTGTATTTGAAGTACCGGTAATTAAATACTGCCCATACATGGTTAATGTTGGCAGCTTTCCGTCTTTAAAATTATTGGTGGTTAAAGTATCCTCAATCAGCTGGAACTTTACCAGGTCTTTCAAAATATTTAAATCCACATCACCAACGGTTGCCTTACCTGTTGTTTGCAGGTAATCTTTTACAGCTGCATTATTAGGTAAGAAAAGTGTATAAGCACCGTAAGCATTCAGGAAACCTGCGTTACCTGTTAAAGATAATATCTTTCTGAATTCTGAAAACTGATCCGGGTCGCTATCCAGGTATCCTGTGATATTTAACTCTGAATTTGTGTTGATAACGAGTTCTTGCTTCCTGCAAGCCCACAAGCTGATCACCAATAACAGGATGACAGCACTACTTTGAGCAAATCTATTTTTCATCGCTTTAAATATGAATTATTGGTTTATTGATAAAAAGGATTTTGAACCAGATTTTTATCCAGCTGTAAATCGTTTTGGTTAATTGGCAAATAATGACTTCTGGTATCTTTATATTTATTGATGATAGATTGTTGTCTATCCACTGGAGCAGCTTCTGCTATAATAGCAATCATAACACCTAGTTGTCTATAATCGTTTCTTTTTGCAATCCTTAGCATATCATACCATCTTTTTCCTTCAAAGGCAAACTCCCTTGAGCGTTCATGCAAAATATATTCAGATATGCCTTCAGGATCATCAGATGATGGAACCTCCTCAGTATCTATTAAAGCATTTCTATTTGATCTCAAGTCGTTGATAATTTGCAAAGCTTCGGTACCTTTATTTGTCCATGTGTAGGCTTCTGCCTCCATTAATAAAATATCAGAATAACGATAAATAAACCAATGAGCGGTTGAAGTTGATGCCGTCACCAGATTAAAATCTGCTCCATTATAAATACCAGCATTTTTAGTGATGGACTGGTCTGCAGATCTATATGACGCTCCATCTCCTCTATAATCTAAATTTAAAGGGTCTACTTCATCTATTCCAAAATATTCTGAAACCTTACTGGATGTTAAATAAGGTCTGGAAGTGGAAGCAAAAAGTTCATACCCTGGATTCAGTTTCTGGCTGTCAAATTGTAACTCAAAAATACTTTCTTGAGAATTTCCATCTCTTAAAACGGTGGTGAAGAATAATTGCTGACTAGTTGCTTTATAAAGTGCAAACTGCTTAGAGTTTCTTATTTTATCACAATAGGTAATACAGTTTTGGTAATCATCCACCCATAAATAAGCATCGGCTAAAATGGCATAAATGGTATACTTATTCAACCGTCCTTTATTATTTGCAACAGTACCGTAACTCAACACTGCGTTTTGCTCTGCAAATTTAAGATCATCAATGATTTGTTTGTAAACTTCTTCTTTAGAGCTTTTAGCTAATTGTTCTAATTTACTGTCACTGGAAACGGCTTTTAACTGCAATGGCACTTCTCCAAATGATCTTAATAAATAAAAATACATTAAGCCTCTTATTCCTCTAGCTTCTGCCAAATAAGCATTCAATTGTGCCTCAGATAAAGTATTATCATTATTAATTACATCAGGACCATACTCAATCACTGTGTTGCAATAATTTATAGTTTGATAAACAGCTGCCCAATTAGCTATATTATTAGAGGCAACAATGTTTCCCTCATAAATATCAACATCATTAATTGATGCCCTATCTGTCAGTCCTATCATGTCACCCCTCATTTCACCCCATCTGAAAAGCTGATTAATTAAACTATTATTCAGCAAGGAAGAATAGCACCCTATCACTGCAGCATTTAACTGTTCTTTAGTCTTCCAGAAATTATTTCTGATGATCCCATCCTCTGGTTTAAGGTCGAGCCATTTATTACATGATGATACACTAAAAAGTGTAATCAAAAGCAATATTTTATATCCAAATTTTTTCATTATACGTCTTCCTTTTAATTAAAATCCAACTGTTAAACCAAATAATAGATTTCTTGTAGGGGGAGTAAGTGAGTTATCCACATTAACTTTGAAAGGATCGTTGTTTCCTCTAGCGGTTACATCCGGATCCTGCCCCTTGTATTTAGTCCATGTAGCCAAGTTTTCTCCAGTTACGTAAAAACTTGCGCTTCTTACTTTCATTTTTTCCAGAATCTGATTTGATAAATTGTACCTTAATGTAACTGATCTTAATCTCACAAAGGCACCATCTTCCACATACCTGTCAGATCCTAACCAGTTGTACCCTCTTCTAAATAATGCTCTTGGAATGTCAGTTTCATCTCCTGGGTTGCGCCATCTTCTTAATACCGCAGTACTTTGATTATTGTATGAATACTGATTAGTGGTATTCATATCAGCCGCATTAATTACCTGAACACCCAATTTATAGTTAAAGAAAGCCCTAACAGTTAAACCTTTATATTTAAAATTCGGACCAAATCCTCCAGTAACTTTAGGAATACCATTACCTAGATACACAATGTCTTTTTCATCAATATTTCCATCATGGTTAATATCTTCATATCTGGCGTCTCCTGCCTCGAACTGGTAATCGATACTTGGGTAACCAAAACGCATATAAACCACTTGTCCGTTTGGACCAACAATGTTATTTCCGTCTGCATCTTTTGCTATGGTCTCAGCTGCCGTACTATAAACTCCTTTATATTTAAAACCATAGAAAGAACCAAATGGATTACCTTCTAAAAGATAAGACCTGTAAACTCCGTTCTCATTCAACTTTACGCCATTATCTCTAGGGAAATATTCAGAAACCTCTCTGATGATATTTGCGTTTCTGGCAATGTTAAAATCGAAACCTACGGTAATGTCTTTACTTCTGTAAGGAACGGTATTGATGTTTAATTCCCATCCTTGATTATCTAAAGTTCCTGAATTTGCTGAATAAATACTTAAACCTGTGAATGAAGGTATTGCCAACTTATCAAAAATCAAATCAGTAGTTCTATTACGGTAAACTTCGGCATCTATTAACACACGGTTGTTAAATATCCAAAAGTTAAGCCCTAAATTGGTTCCGGTAACGGTTTGCCATTTTAGGTTGGTGAGCTCTAAATTTGAAGGATATACCCCTGATTGACCATTGTAAGAATAGCCAAATGGTGCATATTGGTTAAAATATAAGTAATCTTTTCCGGGTACGCCCCCACTTTGCCCGTAACTGGCTCTAAAGCTCAAATCATCAATGAAATCATATTT